>QHBL01000046.1:7444-9728 GCA_003244125.1 Chthoniobacterales bacterium | reverse complement strand
TGACATCCTACATAGGGGTTAGGTGATATCTCACGCAAAACACGACTGACTCTCATACCAGATGCTTCTCGAGACGTCCCGCCTCAGGCTTCGTGCTGATTTCCGGACAAACCAAAGCTGCGCGGTGCAACTGGTTCCTGAAGGCGTTGCTCTCGCTCGCCACCGATCGTGCGGCAGCTTTCTGGCGTCCTTCCTCTGCGCGTGGCTTCGGCTGAGCTGTGGCGCGGAAGCAGTGAGTCATTGCGCGGCTACAGAAGACGCGTCGCGCGTGTCCAATCGCAAAGTCGGCATCTGGAAAACGCGTTGCGTCATCTTGTTGAGCTTGGGCTGCGGCTTGCTTCGCGGTGGAAGCGCTCACATCACCTAACGAGACCAAGATGAGCGACGGCGACCGAGGGTGCGCGCTGATAACACGAGAAGCATCCTAGCTACTCTTCGCGTGAACACAAGACGGGTCGCCGTTCGCTCCATCGCATGGTTAGGTGTTTCGCTCTCGCGAGCGATGTGGCGCATAGGAAGTAACACGCGGTGCGATGTCCTCGAAGTGTGGAGTAAAATCTGGCTCTATCTCAAGTGCGAACTCGGCGAGGCTCGGACGCGGCCGCTGCAAGCGGATAGTGAGACCGACCGGACTGAATGGCCATGAGCGACCACAGGAATAGTAAACAAGGACAACGTGGTAACTAGCTGATCGATGACCCACTCTGGGGCATCGATCACGTCTGCGTTCGGGAAGCGCACCATGCTAAATCCGCGTTTCCGGAGAGCGCGCCCTTTGTAGCCGTCTGGTGCTACCCACCACCGCTTCGGCGAGTTGTGGTAGGAGCCATCGACTTCGATGGCGACGTTGAATGGCTGCGACTAGAAGTCCGCGACTCGGTTATGAAGAGGAACTTGATCTCGGAACTCGAAGTCCGGGAAGTGAGTGTCGAGAAGGAAGCGCATCAATCGCTCCGGGAGAGTCCGTGGACTCTTGCGGAGGTTCTCGGCGAAGATTTCCATCTTCGCAACGTCTTCTGTCGAGAGTTGGCTAGGTCCCTCGAAATGCATGCTCACGCGTCCATCTGCAACACGCACACCGGCGGATGTTCCGCCGGTGGGATGGTTTGCACGCCGATGCGGAGATTCCGCTCGCCGTAGTTCATCGGGCGCTCGGCGTGGTGAATCTGAATCCAGAACTCGATGTCGCCGTGCTGGCGTCTGACTGACTCAAGCTGGCCGATGACTTCGGATAAGTGCGGCGTTTTCATGATGGTTGTCGATGTGCGTGGCATACCGTGCGGCAGAACACCTAACGAGAATTAGGACTAAATTCGTAGTAAAAGGCGAACATTTCTTAATCTATCGCGGGTTGCTTGTGCGATTCAGGGGCGGTTTGGCGCCGTGGTGGTAGGGTCGTCGTCTAATGGGCTGCGATGCCGAGACCGGGTCGGTTGAGGACGTGAGTGTAGATCATGGTGGTGCTGACGTCTTTGTGGCCGAGGAGTTCCTGCACGGTGCGAATGTCGTAGCCGTTCTCCAGCAAATGCGTAGCGAAGCTGTGACGGAAGGTGTGGCAGCTGGCGGCTTTGTGAGTGCCGGCGGAGCGCACGGCGACTTTGACGGCGTTCTGGAGGTTTTTCTCGAAGAGGTGATGACGGCGGGTTGCGCCGCTTCGAGGATCGATGCTGAGCTTTGCGGCAGGGAAGACCCATTGGCCAGGCCCATGAACGGGCGGCGTTAACGTATTTGCGGTCGAGCGCGTGCGGGAGGTAGACGGCGCCGCCGCCGCGGGCGACGTCTTGCCGGTGCAATTCGCGGATGCGGGCGAGGTGTGCCTGAAGCGGACGTTTGAGGCGGGCGGGCAGCAGAGTAATGCGGGCACGATTACCTTTGCCCTCGAGAATAGTGATGCCGTTGTAAGCAAAGTCGATGTCTTTGACCCGCAGCCGCGCGGCTTCGAGGAGGCGGAGGCCACTTCCGTAAAGGAGATGAGCCATGAGGCGGTAGTCACCTTTGAGACGTGCGAGGACGGCGCGCGCTTCGCTCCTGGTAAAGACGACCGGCAGCCGCGGGCCGGCGCACGCGCTCGACGCCGGTAATGAAGGTCAGTTTGCGCTCGAGAACTTGCCCGTAGAGAAAGAGCAGGGCGCTGAAGGCCTGGTTCTGAGTGGAGGCAGCGACGTTGCGCTCAAGGGCGAGGTGGCTGAGGAAGGCTGCAATCTCTTCTTCGCCCATCTGCTAAGGATGGCGCTTGTTATGGAACAGAATAAAGCGACGGACCCAGTCGACGTAAGCTTGTTCG
>QHBL01000046.1:5511-7404 GCA_003244125.1 Chthoniobacterales bacterium | reverse complement strand
GGAGGCGGTGATTCTGGTGCTGTTTCGGCGACGTGAAGCGCCGGGTAAGAGGCGACGGCAGGCGGATAGGCTGCCGCCAGTGGTCGAGAAGCGCGAAAGGCGAAGGGTGCGCGCACGGCGAGGATGGCGCCGATGGTAAGACGTTTAGGGCGGGAGGGGAAAACTATTTGGCGCGCGTGAGCAGAAGTCGCGCATGTCGTGGAATGGGTTTGGTGTTTTAATTCGCGAGATTCTTCACTCCGCTAGAGCGAGAAACAGCTGCGCTATCTGCGGTTGTAGACGGCCGCTACAGGCACGCATAGCATGCCGCTCGAGTCACCCCTGGAGCAGGAGGAGTTAACCGCGGGCAGGCGTGTGCGAACATCCCGCTGGCGAATCTCTGCGGAGGAAGCGGAATCCCGTTGCGCTTCTGGAAAGCTTTCATTACGGGACTACTGACTTCCCGCCTTTTCTGAGCTAAGGCGGGTTGTTCGCTCGGAATGACGAAGAAAGCTTATGCGCGGGCCGGAGTCGACGTGGATCTCGGCAACCGGCTGAAACGCGGGATTCACTCGCTCGTGCGCGGCACGCACGGGCCGCAGGTGCTCGGGAAACTGGGTGGGTTCGGCGGACTTTTCGCGGCGGATTTTGCCGGCATGCGCGAGCCGGTGCTAGTGGCGAGCATGGACGGAGTGGGGACGAAATTGAAAATCGCGTTCGCCGCCGACAAACACGACACCGTCGGCGCTGATCTGGTCAATCATTGCGTGAACGACATCGCCGTCATCGGCGCGCGGCCGCTTTTTTTTCTCGATTACATCGGCGCGGAGAAGCTGGAGCCGCGTGTTTTCTCGCAATTGCTGCGGGGATTTGCGCGAGCATGTCGGGGGGCGAGATGCGCGCTGATCGGGGGTGAGACGGCGCAAATGCCGGGGATGTATCGCCCCGGTGAATACGACGTTGCGGGTTGTATCGTCGGCGTGGTGGACCGGCGCGACATCATCGACGGCAGCGGCATCAAACCGGGTGACGCGATCCTCGGCCTGGCGTCGAACGGGCTGCACACCAATGGCTATTCGCTTGCACGCGAGATTCTCTTCGAGCGATCGCGGCTGAGATTGGGCTCGCGCATTCCGGGCCTGCGCGGCACTCTCGGGGCCGAGCTGCTGCGCGTGCACACAAATTATCAACCCCTGCTGGCGAAAGCGCCCGCGGGAATGATCCACGGGCTCGCGCACATCACCGGCGGTGGTTTGGTGGATAATGTTCCGCGCGTTCTGCCGGATAATTGCGACGCGGTAATCGACACGAACAGTTGGCGAGTGCCGCGGATTTTCGAGTTTCTGCGAGACAAAGGAGGCATCGATTCCACGGAGATGTATCAGGTTTTCAATATGGGAATCGGGATGGTGGCGATGGTGAGCGCGGGGGACGTGGCGAAGGCGCGAGCGCTTTTGCGCGCCCGGATGATCGGACACGTCGAAGCGGGAACTGGAAAGACTCGACTTCTCTGGGCGCCATTCTGAGCACCGCGACCGGCTTGGCGCGACGTTCGCGATATTTGTGACCCTCGCCGTCTCCGCGGGTCGGGATGAACAGCGTTGTAGCGCCGCATGTTTTACAAGGCTCCAGTAGTTCGCTTCGAAAATGGAACTACCACCGTTGTCCACTTTTGCTCACACAATTGACACAAAGTCGCTGTTCTCTTTCGCTACTTTGTGTCCGTTGTGTGATGCTCATCCGCTCCGCTTCAGCGAGGGACTCGCCGTCGCTCGGATGAGGGCGTGGGGTGTGCATTATTTCACCTCTAATGCTGAGCGAAAAGCGAAGGACTTTTGCAAATCACGTAATCCCGTTGCGAGGTCCCTCGCCGTTTGCGGATCGGCGTTATAGCTGCCGCAGGTTTTAGTAAGG
>QHBL01000046.1:0-5467 GCA_003244125.1 Chthoniobacterales bacterium | reverse complement strand
GACACAAAGTCGCTGTTCTCTTTCGCGACTTTGTGTCCGTTGTGTGATGCGTCATTCCCTTCGCTACAGCTGGGCGACTCGCTGGCGCTCAGATGACAGCGCGGCTGGTGCGTTATTTCAGTTCTAATGCTGAGCGGACAACGATGGGCTCTGCATCGTGTAATCCTGTTGCGAGGTCCCTCGCCGTTTGCGCGACTCGGGATGACAATGGCCCCAGCCCGCCGTATTGAAGAAAAGCGCCGGGCTCGGTGCGAGCTCAACGATTCTATGAAACAACGAAAACTTGGGCGCGGCGGACCACTCGTCTCCGCCATCGGCCTCGGCTGCATGGGCATGTCGGAATTTTATGGCGGCCGCGACGACAACGAATCGATCGCCACCATCCATCGCGCGGTGGAAATGGGCGTGACCTTTTTTGACACGGCCGACATTTACGGACCGTACACTAACGAGGAGCTGCTTGGTCGAGCGCTTCGGGGGAAACGCGAGAGTGTTGTCATCGCGACCAAGTTCGGGATCGTGCGCGAGCCTGGTAAGCCGCAGTTCCGCGGCATCAACGGCAAACCCGATTACGTTAAACAAACCTGTGATGGCAGTCTTCGCCGGTTGGGCGTTAGCTGCATCGATCTATATTATCAGCACCGCGTCGATCCCGATACGCCAATCGAGGAGACGGTGGGCGCGATGGCTGACCTGGTGGGCGCGGGCAAAGTGCGTTACCTCGGCCTCTCCGAAGCCGCGCCGGAAACCATCCGCCGCGCCCATGCCGTGCATCCCATCACTGCTGTGCAATCGGAATACTCACTCTGGACGCGCGACCCCGAGGAAGGCGTGCTCGCGACTTGCCGTGAGCTCGGCATCGGTTTCGTCCCCTACTCGCCGCTCGGCCGCGGATTCCTGACCGGCCAAATCAAAAGCTTTGACGATCTGCCGGCCGATGATTACCGCCGCACCGCGCCACGATTCCAGGGAGAAAACTTTCAGCGCAATCTTGATCTCGTTAGCCGCGTCACCGAAGTGGCGCGCGAGAAGAATTGCACTCCGGCGCAGCTGGCTCTGGCCTGGGTGCTGGCGCAAGGAGAGAACATTGTGCCCATTCCTGGAACGAAACGGCGGCAGTATCTTCGCGAGAATCTCGGCGCGCTCGATGTCACACTTACGTTGGGTGATCTGGAGCGCATCGATGAGATCATGCCGAAGGATGTGGCGACCGGTTCGAGGTATCCGGAGGCGATGATGAAGTTGCTAGGCAAGTAGTTTTCTGCCTGCCACCTGCTGCAGCCGAATTCTGTCAAGGTCCGCCACTTATCCCGAGCGTTGTAGCTGCCGCTGTCCCCGGCGGCAGATGGCGCGGCAACCCGGAAGCCGTAATAAAGGTTGAGCGTATCACATCCGGAATGCGCCAGATTCCGGCACGAAATCACCCCGCTGCAAATGCCGCCGAGGAGGGACGGCAGCTACAACGCATCGCGACGCGGCAACATGGCGTTCGCGCTGAAAGACTGCACAACCTCGCCGCGCTGGTTCTTCGTCACGTTCCGCACCCGGATGATGCCTTGCTCCGGGCGTGATTTGGATTCTCGCGCTTCGGTTACTTCTATTTCGACTCGCAATTCATCTCCGGCGCGCACCGGGTAAGGCCAGCGTAATTCATCCACACCGAGGCCGATGATGCCGCCGGACACATCCATGGTGTCGACGAACAGTCGCATCGAGATTGCCGCCGTATGCCATCCGCTCGCGGCAAGACCGCGAAAGGCGGTGTTCGAGGCGATGTCGTCATCGAGATGAAAGAGCTGGGGATCAAACTCGCAGGCGAAACACTTGATGGCGTCAGCTGTAACTAGATACGTCGAAGAAACGAGGCGCGTCCCGCTGGGAAGATCTTCAAAGGCGCGTGCCCCCATTGCTCGTCCTGGTTCGACCTAACGAGCTATGGATTAATGAACAGCTTGTCCACATCTACATCATGCACCAGGGTGCCATGCGGCACCTGGCGCACATCATAGAGTCGCTGCGTATAAGGGCTGCGCAGCATGCCTGGTTGATCAGCGGGAAGACCGAGCGCGTACTTGCTTCGGCGCAGCTTGCGCGCGGCCTGGGGATCGAGGGGCGCGGGCGCGAGCTGGATCGACACAGGATTAGGATACAACGAATTCCACGCACCCGTCCCTGCATCGACCGCCACGCCGATGGGGCCACCGAGCGCGACACTGCCCGCGGTAGCAGCTACGCCCGAACCCGAGGCACGACTTTCCACGTACACGGTCTGGGTAAGGTAGCCTGGTTTGTTGATCGTTACTTGAAAGCTATCGCGTCGTAATTTGGTGAAGGAGACTGGCGTCACCCCGGTTTCCCCACTGGAGAGAGTAACATTCGCGCCGGGAGGCGTGCTAAGCACCTGGAGTCTCTCATGAGAGCCGCGCATGACCGTCGCGCAGGAGCTCAGGCACACGCTCCCACAAAAGAGAGCCATCAATTTAAATTTCATCGGAAGACGTTAATTAAGCTGAGCACAGTGGCAAACCCAAACGTGAAGTCGCGCAAGCAGCGGTGGACACGACTCGCGGTCGTGACAAATTGTGCGCGAGACGCAGCGGTCACACACTTCCGGGGCGGTTAGCTCAGTGATCATGGTGCGATTGCGAAGCACTCGTGGAAGCAAACACGCAAAGGCGTAAAGGACACGCCAATCGTGGCGCAAAGTATTCGGCGGCAGACTTCCTCGCGCATGAGGATGTCGAAACCTACATCGATTCGCAGCAATCACGCACAACAAGATCATGGTGATTGATAACCGAACTGTGCTGACTGGCTCCTTAAGTTCACGAAGGCGGCAGAAGCTAACAATGCTGAAAACCTGTTAGCTATCCGTGACGCTGCCACTGGCAGGTATGAGCAGAATTGGCGAAAATCCGCCCTACCTTTTCGCTAATAGCTCAGCCATATGGGGGGTTTACCCGAATGACACACTTACCGGTTAACTCTGGTCGTCGGCCCAAGGCGGCGGAGCCTCCGGATTCACTGCGAGCGGCAGCGGCTACGAACGGCAAGAAATGCGGAATATCTATTGATACTGGCACAGATTGTCCCCACATGGCTCTATGCGGCTCCTTATAGCGCGCAGAGCTACACGTTGCAAGACACTGTAGTATTCGATCCGGCAACATTAATGATGTGGTTACGATACCCCCCGCGAGCAAGATCACCTACACGGTTAAAGGGAAGCTCAGCTCCACTGCTAGCGGCACTCTTTCAAACACCGTTACAGTAACTGCGCCACAAGGAGTAAACGATCCGAACACTGCAAACAACAGTGCAACAGACTCCGATACGATCGCGTTCAAAGCGGATCTGAAGGTCACAATTACGGATGGGAAAGCAGCCGCTGTTGCCGGCACGCAAAACACCTATACTATTGTGGTAACAAACGCAGGGCCGAGCAATGTTACCTCTCAATCATCCGGGATAGCTTCCCGAGCACCTTCACGGGCGTGACCTATACCGCAACCCAGGGCGGCGGAGCTTCCGGATTCACTGCGAGCGGAAGCGGCAATATCAGCAACACCGTCAACATGCCGGTGGCAAGGAAGATCACCCATAAAGCTACTGGCAGAATTAGTGCCTCTGCCACCGGTTCAATCCCGGATACGGCGACTGTCACGCCCCCGACCGGCGTGACTGATCCTGATATCGCTAACGCGCCACAGACACGGACACCCTGTAACTTTCAGTTTTGACACGCGAAATGTCGAGATTGGGAAGCACAGTCGGCAAAGTAGCGCGACCAAACCGCGCGCCGTGGCAGGAAGGCCGCGTCCCATTAAATACATCGGGCGTGGCTGGGGTAAAGAAGCACTCTCCTCGTAACCTCGCGTGGAATTGGGACAGTACGCCGGTGAATGGCCATAAGTAACACCTGCCAAAGCACTGCCCGGGGAAGCCCAAGCAACCGGAATCAACCAACCTCATCTTGTGATTCGCTTCGCACGTATCTGTTTGAGCGTCGCGCAGTGGAGAGAAATGGTGACGCTGCTCGGGCGGCTCTTTACCCGATTCTGAGTAATAGCGGACATACCGGGGGCTTTGCCCAAATCCTGACTTTGATCAAAGTTCTGTCCCTACGTTTGTGTTCGCGTCAACTGCTTCCCGCGTCCCCTTGCAAAGCGCATCCCGATCAACTTCGATTCGCAGGTTAGGCTAAGCTGTGACCTGCAGAATCGCCTCCCGCAGTTTCTCTACGTCGATCGGCTTTGTCAGATGCGCTGAGAAACCCGCACGGTGGCTGCGTTCAACATCTTCTTCCATACCATAGCCGCTAATGGCTATACCTTTGGCATCACTGATTCTCGAAAGCTCGCGCATAACCTGGAAACCATTTCCGTCCGGAAGACCGAGGTCGCTAACAAGTAGATCGAGAGGTTTGGCGCGCAATATGTCGGACGCGCCACGTACCGTCGATGCGGTCATAACGTCATGTCCATGATGTCGGAGGATTTTGCTCATCACGGCCGCGGTATGCTCGTGATCTTCCACGATCAGAATGTGTAACTTCCGATGCGAAATCGTGGCCGGTTCCTTTTCAACCGGCGCACCGATCCTTTGATCCACGACCGTGCTCAGCTCGACCGTGAACACCGCGCCACGGCCTGCTGGGCGATTTGCAGCTCTGATCGTCCCATGATGCATTTCGACAATGGCCCTGCAGATCGCGAGGCCAAGCCCCAAGCCTTCGCCACTGTCGGCTCCCTGCTCGAAAGGAGTGAATAGTTTCGGCATCACCTCTGCATCGATTCCCGTCCCCGTGTCGCTGATCTCGAATGCCACCGTACCCGGCGCTGAGTCGTACGATCGCACCACGATTTCGCCGTTTTCCTCCGTAAACTTGCAGGCGTTTTTAAGCAGATTCCAAAACACCTGCTCCATGCGCGTCGGGTCGCACATGATCCGGTGATTGCTCGCTTGAAGGTCGACTGAAAGGTGCAGGCTCTTTGTCGTTAGCTGGCTCCGCACGATCTCAAGCGCGTGTTCGAGCAATGTGTCCGCAGGAGAAGGCTGAAGCTTGAGTTTTAGCTTACCGCGCGCGATGCGGGTGAGGTCAAGCAGGTCATCAATTAACCGCGCCTCCATCTCGATATTGCGGCAGACCATCTGCAAACCCTCTTTCAACTCCGGGGTGATGTCGTTGGCATGCGAAGCCGCGCAAGCCCACATCAGCACTGGGTTAAGAGGCGTCCGCAGCTCGTGGCTCAACGCAGCCAGGAAGCGGTCCTTCGCCTGGTTCGCCTTTTCGGCGGCTTCTTTCTGCCGGAGCAGCTCTTCCTCCGTGCGCTCACGTTGTATATAAAGACCGACCTGAATGCCTAAAGCCTCGACCAATCGCAACAGGTCGTCGTCCGGCGTGATCTTCTCGTCCGTGAACAATTCGATGACGCCATTTACGCCGTTTGAACCTAAGAGGGGAAAA
>QHBL01000399.1:25205-25902 GCA_003244125.1 Chthoniobacterales bacterium | reverse complement strand
CGGCGGCGACGATCTCGACGGCCTCTGGAATGACGACTGGCATCACAGCGCGATCGTGGCCCTGACGGGGCGCAACGAAGCGTATCTCACCGACTATCGCGGCCGCCCGCAGGAATTTATTTCCGCAGCTAAGTACGGTTACCTGTATCAGGGCCAGCTTTACGAATGGCAGGAAGCGCCACGCGGTTATCCGGCTCTGGATTTATCCCCGGAGACGTTTGTTGCGTTCCTCGAGAATCACGACCAGGTCTCGAACTTCGCCATGGGCGATCGCGTCCGCGCGGTGACTTCGCCCGGAGCCTACCGCGCCATGACCGCGCTGTTGTTGCTCGGGCCGTGGACGCCGCTGCTTTTCCAAGGTGAGGAATTCGGCGCGAGCAGTCCGTTCTGCTATTTCGCGGATGTCGGCGATGACAACCTGAAAGAGGCTATCCGCGAGGGCCGCTTCAAGTTTCTCGCGCAATTCCCTTCCGCCGCTTCGAGGGAAACGCAGGAGCTGCTGCCGGTGCCGCACGACGAGCGCACCTTTGCCACAAGCAAGGTCGATTGGAGCGAGCGCGAGCGAAACACGGCGTGGGTGAAACTCCATCGCGATCTGCTGAAGCTGCGGCGCGAAGATTCGCGTTTCTCCCGCCAAATCCGCGGCGCTGTCGATGGCGCCGTTCTCGGCCGAGACTGCTTCCTTCTGCGCTTCTTT
>QHBL01000399.1:10733-25184 GCA_003244125.1 Chthoniobacterales bacterium | reverse complement strand
TAATTAATCTCGGCTGTCGCTCCGAATTTTCGCCCGCCTCCGAGCCGCTGCTCGCGCCGCCATTCGCCATGAAATGGGAACTAATCTGGTCGAGCGATTCACCGCAATACGACGGGCCAGGCCGGGTGGAGATCGTGCCGGACGACGGTTGGCTCTTACCCGCCGATGCAGCCGTCGTCTTCCGCCCGCGCACGCGAACCAAGCCGCGCAAAAAGCCGAAGAAGCGTTGATTGTCATTCCGAGCGTAGCGGAGCGGAGTCGAGGAATCTCTAACCCTTTCTGCAAAGCAATGAATAGAGATGTCTCGGCTCCGCTCGACATGACAGAAGAGCACGCCGACCCCTAAGTCGCTCATGATTTTCACCAATCGCTCCCTGCCGTGGGACAAGGAAAGCCACTCGCGCGAGCTGCTCCTTTCGCGCGAATGGCTCGTCACGAACGGCCTCGGCGGTTTCGCTTCCGGCACAATCTCCGGCGCGATCACCCGGCGCTATCATGGCCTGCTCATCGCAGCGTTGCCCGCGCCTCACGGTCGCATGGTGATGTGGAGCCATGTCTCCGAGCATTTGCGCTTCGCTGATGACGAGTGCGTCTCACTCGGCGGCGAAGAACGCGCCGGCGGCCAGCTCGATCTCGGCGCGGCCGATTACCTGAACGAATTTCGTCTCGAGAATGGTCTGCCGGTTTGGACTTATCACGTGCGCGACCTCATCCTCGAAAAACGCGTGCTTCTTCTGCACGGCCAGAACACCGTCCACGTCATCTATCGCATTCTCAGCGGAGAACAACGCCCGCGCCTCGAGCTGCGACCCGCCTTCAGCTTCCGCCATTACGAGTCGCCCGTGAACAAAAGCCGGCGCGGTCCCTATCGTATCACCGCCATCGATCACCGCTATGAGATCGCTGCCGCGCAAAGCGGATTACCCCTGCTGCGCATGAAGGCAGGCGAAGCGGCCTTCACTGTCTCACCCCAGAACATTCACCAGGTGGTTTATCGCATCGAGCAGAGTCGCGGTTACGCCCACGAAGGCGATCTCTGGAGTCCAGGATTTTTTCAGATGGATTTGCGGGAGAGCGATACCGCCGCGCTCATCGCATCGATGGAAAGCTGGGATATCATCGACGTGCTCACACCCAGCGCGGCGCTTGCCGCTGAAAGCGAGCGGCGCGCGAAAATGCTCGATGATGCTTTGCCGGCCGCGCGCACCGGTTTTCCCGCGGAGCTCGTTTTTGCGGCGGACCAATTCATCATCACTCCTGCTGGTCGCGCCGAAGAAGCTGCGCGCGCCCGTGCCGCTGGCGATGAAGTCCGCACCGTCATCGCCGGTTACCATTGGTTCACCGATTGGGGACGCGACACCATGATTTCGCTGGAAGGACTCGCGCTCGTCACCGGCCGCTGTCTCGAAGCCGGCTATATCCTGCGCACCTTCGCCCATTACGTCAGCGAGGGTCTTATTCCGAACATGTTTCCGGATGGGAAAAAGGCCGGCCTCTACCATACCGCCGATGCCACCCTTTGGTTCTTTCACGCAGTCAATCGCTATCTCTACTACACCGATGATCAAACGACGCTGCGGCTTCTCCTGCCGACCTTGATCGACATCGCCGAACATCATCTGCGCGGAACTCGTTTTAATATTCATGTGGATCAACATGACGGCCTGCTCGTGCAAGGCGAGGAAGGCTACCAGCTCACCTGGATGGATGCCAAGATGGGTGACTGGGTCGTAACTCCGCGCCGAGGCAAAGCAGTAGAGGTCAATGCGCTTTGGTATAATGCGCTGGAGTTATTAGCTCGCTGGTGTGGTGAACAAGGTGACCTCGGCGGCGCGGAGCGCTACGAAGATGCAGCTAAACGCGCGCGCCATTCCTTCAACGAACGCTTTTGGTTCGGCGATGGCGGCTACCTTTTCGATGTCGTCGATTGCAATGGCCAAAGCGGAGCTAACGACTCATCGTGCCGCCCAAATCAGATCTTCGCCATCTCACTCGACCATCCGGTGCTGGAACAGGCGCGCTGGGAGTCAGTCATGCAAGTCGCGAAAGATAAACTACTCACCACCGTCGGGCTGCGCTCGCTCTCACCCGATCATCCCGACTACAAACCGATCTACAGCGGCGACCTCCGTTCGCGGGACGGCGCCTATCATCAAGGCACCGTCTGGGCCTGGCTCATCGGCCCCTTCATCGATGCCTGGCTCAAGGTGCATCCTAACGAGAAACAGCACGCGCGCGAGTTCCTCTCGCGCTTCCCCGCCCATCTCGATGAGGCCGGCATCGGCACCATCAGCGAAGTCTTCGACGCCCGCGAGCCGCACCACCCCGGCGGCTGCATCGCCCAAGCCTGGAGCGTGGCCGAAGTCCTCCGCAGCTGGCTTAACACGGCCTAATCCCTCGCGCCGTTCTGTCCGTTTACCGCGTGCTCCTTCAGAACGCAGAGGGCAAGGTGAAGGCCGATACCGTAGTTGACCACGATGTGCAGCCGCCCAGTCTGGTTGCGGTGCATCTTGGCCAGGGAAATTACCGAGTCGGTCGCGCCGCAGTGGGCGCGCTCCGCAATGTCATCGATAACTGCTTCGAGGCGCGGCAGGCGCAGGTAGCGGGTAGTTACTTTCCACGTATCGGGGAAGATGTTGGGATAATGAATAACGACATCAGCTTGCTGAAGGTCGAGCTGGAGAGAGCTCGTTAACTCCTGCACCATCTGCACGGTGCGTTTAACGATCTCAAACAGCGGAACGAGAGCGCGCGTGGTCGAGTAGTAGTTAATTCCGAGTAGTTGATACTGGAGCGGTCGTGAGCTAACGAGGAACGCGGAGCTATGGTCCGAACCGAGGATTCGCTCCCGCTGCATGTCAAAGGTGACCCGCGCCGGACGGCAATCAGCCATGAAACAAATGGCCGTGCGTTCATCCGGGCCGGGCAGCAGACCGGCGGCGACGGCGACGAGCGAAAGAAATCCAGCGCAGCCGCTGGCAAAGGAGCAGAAGTAAGGAACATCATCGAGCTTCAGCTCGCGCATAATGGCCGCCGGGAAATAGCGATTACGGAATTCTCCGCGATGGTCCGTCGTCTCGTAAGGCAGAACGGCGCTTTCCGCCAGGCAATGCTGCCCGACCACAGCATGCGGTTCGCTCCCGTTCAAGGTCCGCGCCATCGGAACTTTGGCCAAGCTTAAAAGTGTCTCGTCATCACTGAGGCCAAGACAATATTGGTAGCCGAGCTCGCGAAGAGTATCGACGTCGCCGGCGAGAAGATCCTGCGCCTTAAGCGTCTCCAAGTCAAAGCGCATGCCGCCAAGCTTGTAATTAAACTCGCCGAGGTAGACCGGAACGTGAGCGTAAGTCAGGATCATCGCGAACGTGTCTCGATAACGGGTAGGCCGGAAATGCGACCTCCACCTGGCTCGTGAAAACAAGGCGGGATCGGCCGGAGAACGGTGGCGCTGGGCTGATTCATACTGCTGGGTGCGCCGCGACGGGGACGCGTCGTTACTGTAGCCCACCCGCCCGTAACCACGCGCGATCACATTCGCGGAAGTCCAAACGCCGAATATGCACACGAGATGACTGTCAGTCGAGACGAAACCGCTTCAATCACGCACGGGCGGGCGGGTAGCCAGGAACGGCAAAATCTCGCTTACCCCCACGGTGGACGGGTGATACACTACGGGCCGACATCCGTGTGAACTCCGAGCTGACCATTCTCATGCCTTGCCTGAACGAGGCGCGGACTCTGGCGCCGTGCATTGAAAAAGCGAAGGCGTTTCTCGCGCGCGAGCAGATCGCGGGAGAGATTATCGTGGCTGATAATGGCAGCACCGATGGCTCGGTCGAGCTGGCGGAAAAGGCTGGCGCGCGCGTGGTGCCGGTGCCGGTGCGCGGCTACGGCGCGGCGTTGGCGGCAGGAATAGAGGCGGCGCGCAGTGACTACGTCATCATGGGCGATTCAGATCAAAGCTACGATTTTTCAGCGTTAACGCCGTTCATGCAAAAGCTGCGAGAAGGCTACGACCTGGTGATGGGCAATCGTTTTCTGGGCGGGATTGCGCCCGGGGCGATGCCGCGTTCGCACCGTTACTTTGGCAATCCGTTCCTCAGCGCGGTGGGGCGCCTGTTCTTTTCCTGTCGCGAGGCGGGCGACTTCTATTGCGGGTTGCGCGGTTTTCGGAAGGTGGCGGTGCAGAAGCTGCGGTTGCAAAGCCGCGGGATGGAGTTCGCGCTCGAGATGGTGGTGAAGGCCACAATGCACGGGCTTCGCATTACTGAAGTGCCGACAACACTGTCACCTGATGGCCGCGACCGCGCGCCGCATCTCCGCCGTTACCGCGACGCCTGGCGCAGTCTGCGGCTGTATCTACTCATGAGCCCGCGCTGGTTCTTCGGAATCCCCGGCGTGGTGTTGCTCACGATCGGCGCGCTGGTTTCGGCCATGCTCCTGCCCGGTCCTATTTCGATAGGTGGCGTCACATTCGATTACCACACCCTGCTTTATTCGACGGCCGCCATTTTGCTCGGCTACCATTCGATTCTCCTTTTCGCTTTCGCCAAAATAATGGCGGTCGAGACTGGTTTACATCCGCCACACACAAGGTTCTGGTTTTTGACCGAGCGAAGAACCCTCGAGCGCTTGGTCATTGTGGGTTTAACGCTGATTTGTCTCGGCATCCTCCTCGGAATAATGGCGACGCGGGAGTGGGAGCTTGTCCGGTTCGGTTCGTTACACCCGGATTTCACTATTCGACTTGTTATCTGCTCGGTTCTGTTCCTGCTGCTCGGCGGTCAAACGCTCCTCGCTGGCTTTTACTTCGGGCTACTTAATATGATTGCGGAAGGTCGCGCTGCTTCCATTTCTCAGAGCGCCTTATCAGATAACTCGCCCGAGTGATGGAAGTAGAGCACGAAGCTCGCGATGAAGAAGTAGTTCCTGAGCGGAACAGCGCTTTCCACACCTCTCGTACTTTTTTTTCCGAATATTGGAGTTGGATGGCAGTGATTACTATGGCGCTGTTATTATGGTTGCCGCGATTGTCGGGACCTATCGACCTGCGCTGGGATGCGAGCGTCTATTATCTCCTCGGAACGTCGCTTGCTCAGGGTCATGGCTACCGTATCCCCAGTGAGCCGGGATCGCCAGCCGCGGTGCAATATCCTCCGCTGTTGCCCGGCTTTGTCGCAGCGCATCAGTGGTTGTCCGGCACAACAGATACAGCCGTCGTTAGTCCTCGGTTGCGTCTGTCATACGCGGCCATGTTTGTCGTCTACGGCCTCGCTGTGCTGGCGCTGGCGAGACGATACCTCGCGATTGGCTTTGCCGTCTGTGCCACCGCGCTCTGTCTTCTGCACCATCTAACTATTTTTCTTTCAGACCTTCTGTTTGCTGAACTACCTTTTGCGCTCCTCGGCGTTGCCTTCGCGATTACCGCAGTTCTTCCTTCACGGGTTGTGCTCAGGCTATGGCCACGCGAAATGGCTTCTTTTATTTTCGCGGCAGCCGCATTTCTCCTAAAGACGATGGGCGTAGCACTGTTCGCCGCCTGGGTCGCAGATGCTTTACTTCGCCGGCGAGGGAAATTGGCGCTTATGCGCGGGGGGTTGGCGTTGCTTCCCATCATTGCCTGGCAGGTGTACGTTGCACGAGTTCAAGGGAGTCAAGATTACAAGCATCCCGCCTACGAGTATCAGCGCGCGGCTTATCAATACTCGAATGTCACCTACTCCCTGAACGCAGCGCTCATAAATCCGTTTCGCCCGGAGCTGGGAAGGATGGACGCGCGCGCTTTGAGCCAGCGTCTCGCTGGAAATCTGCCATGGCTGGTGATGGCCGTGGGAGAAACATTAAGCGGCGCCGCCGAGACCTGGCCTCTACGACACTTACAAGCGCGCCTTGTCGGACAACGTATTGCTCCCGACACCGAAGCATCCACGAATGTTGCGCCCATCGAGGGCGGGTCGCGTGAGCCATCGTTTGTGACCAACTACGCGCTTATTGGAATACCTTTGCTGGCTATCGCCGCGATAGTTGCTCTGGGATTGATTATTTTATTTCGCGAACGCGCCTGGCTGCTGTTTTTCATTATTGCCTTCGCGCTTGGACTCGTCTGGTTAACTCCCTGGCACATTCAATTCCCACGCTACCTCATGCCATTGATGCCCTTCCTGGCTATTTGCGCGATGCTTGGTTTCTCGCACATCTACCGCTCCTTCCCAAACTCCAGAAACCTGCGCATCGTCACGCGCTTTGCTTTTATCGGTCTCGCTCTGATCTGCGGCGCGATGCACCTTCTTGCGCCGCTTAAGCTCTTTCATTTGCGTGCCTCAGGACCTGCCGTATTTCGCGGGAATGGTATAGGAAAGGCGACTCGCTTCTTTGCCCATGACCGCTCCTGGCAGGATTGGGAGGAGGCGGCTGACTGGATCAGAACACGCACACCGCGCGATGCGATTGTAGCTACGAGCGCACCGCATCTTCTTTATCTGCTGACTGGCCGCCGCGCAGTGCTTCCGCCAATGGAAGCTGATCGGCAGCGCGAACAGCAACTGCTGGATGGAGTGCCCGTCGCCTACGTTATCATTGATCAGACAAAGGCGCTGGATGTCACGCGCCGTTACGCGCTGCCGGCAGTCGACTCCGGGCGCGGCTGGCAGCTCGCGCATGCAATTCACGCGACACGCATTTACGACCGGACCGGGATCAACACTGGAGTGTCGCCGTAATGGAACAGATACCAGCAATGCCGCTGTCTTCGGAGGAGCCAAAGCCCATCGCTCCACCCCAGGGTTCTTCGGGCTCGGCCGCGCGGTTGCGCAGGTTCATAACGAGATTCTGGAGCGAAGCGCTCATACTCGCCATTGCCGTGCTGCTCTGGGCCCCGCGCCTGTCCGGCCCGATTGATCTGCGGTGGGACGCGAGTGTTTATTATCTTCTCGGCACCTCTCTGGCAAACGGGGATGGATATAAGATCGCGAGCGAACCCGGCTCTCCCGATGCTTTACAATATCCGCCGCTTCTTCCCGCCCTAATTGCTCTTCATCAATGTGTCCTTGGCACAACGGAGCCAGGCGTGGTCGCGTCCTGGATGCGCCTTACTTACGCGTTGCTCTTCTTTATCTATGCTGTCGCGGTTCTTAGGCTGGCCAAGAGATACCTGCAGCCCATTGCCGCGACTACGGCAACAATCCTTTGTCTGCTTAATCCTTTCACGATTTTCCTCTCCGGCTTGCTATTCGCGGAGGTTCCTTTCGCATTAATCAGCGTCCTTTTCGCGCTTGTCGCCGGTGCTGCTTACTTTTCACCGCCACGCTGGTGGCATGAGCTGGTTTCCTTCGCCTTAGCCGCCTCGGGTTTTCTCCTCCGCTCCGCTGGGCTCGCCCTTCTGGCCGCGTGGGTTTTGGATGCCATCATGAGACGGAACTGGAGAGTTGCGGCTACGCGCGCGGCCTTGAGTTTGGTGCCTGTTCTAGGCTGGCAGGCTTACGTCGCACACGTGCATTCAAGCGTGGGGTATTCCCATCCTGCTTATGAATACCAACGCGCGGCCTACCAGTATTATAACGTGAGCTATCTCGAAAACATGCGGCTGACCGATCCCTTTCAGCCGGAGCTAGGAACTTTGAATACTCGTCTCTTAGCAAAGCGTCTGGTCACAAGTCTGGCCACCCTCCCCGGCGCATTGGGTGAGATAGTTAGCGCCAAGGAGAAAGATTGGCGCGGCACCGCGCTATGGCTCCAGGGGCTGATCTCCAGACATCGCTTACTTCCCCTGAGTCTGGTGCAAGTACCGATCTTTGCCCTCGCCTTCTTCGCTATTACTGGTCTGATCATATTTTTTTTACGCCACGAGTGGATAATGCTTTTCACCGTCCTTGGTTCTATCGCACTGGTGTGCGTCACCCCCTGGCCCGCCCAATTCACGCGCTATCTCGAGCCGCTTTCCCCATTCCTAACTATCGCTGCTGTGCTCGGTCTATGGGAAATAACGAAGGCGTTGTCGGCGCGATGTCGTAGGAAACCAGCCGTTCTAATACGAGCAGCCTCAGCCTTTCTCCTGCTACTTGCTATTATCGTTGAACTTCACACCGCCACTTGGTTATTCAGCGACCGAGCGAGACAGCGCGTCGTTTTCGTCCATCATCAACCGAAAACGGCGCCGAAGTGGTTCCTTTATGATCGATCCTGGCAATCGTGGCAGGAAGCGGTGAAATGGATCGACGCTCACGCTTCGCCCGAAGCGATTATCGCGACGAGCTCGCCTCATTTCTATCACTTGCAAACTGGCCGCCTGGCTGTGCTCCCGCCGATGGAGGCTGACTTGGCTGAAGAGCGGCGCCTGCTCGGCGGCGTTCCCATTTCCTACGTCATTGTCGACCAGTTGGAATTTCTCGATACCACTCGCCGCTACCTTCTGCCCGCGGTTCAATCCGATCCAGACTCCTGGCGTTTAGTTCATACCGTCTATGGCACAACCGTCTACCAACACATCCCATCGCGTTCTCCCTGAGGCAAGTTCACTTTAACAATGGCTGACACACGAGCCCCATCTCCTTTGATATCGAGTCTGGGGCTGCGCGAGCAATACCGGGATCAGTACTGGCGCAAGCGTGATCCTATTCTGGAGGATCGTTTGCTTTGGCGGGCACAAACATTTCAACACACCGTCCATTTGCTGCCAGGCCAGAGTATTCTCGATCTCGGTTGCGGCGAGTTGCGCTTCACTCGCGCGCTCGTTCAGGTCTCGCGCAAAGAGAACCCGATTACCTCTGTCACCTTCCGGCCCTGGCCCGCTGTTGCATCCGACGTGCTCCCGGATGTCGAGCTCATTCAGCTCCAGGATTTCCCTGGCCCACTCGCTGGACGGAAGTTCGACTACGTCGTCGCGATGGATTTGCTTGATCGCACGACTTCATCAGAACTGCTCGAGCTAGTATATGAACTACTCGCACCCGGAGGCGAGATAGTCTTCTACGAAAGCAATCCTTGGAATCCGGTGCACAAGCTGCGCGGGTTGCTGCTCCGACTTGTCGGAAAACGCGATCCGAGAAACCTGATTGATCGGCCCAGTCTCTATGAGCTTCTTTCGGAGATTGGCTTTATTCGCATCTATGCAGTCTTCAACGATTTCGTTTTCGCGCCCCTTACTCGCTCACTCATCTGGCTCCTGCGCAACGTTTCCATCCTGTTGGAGAATGCGCCTCTCATTAGAACGACCGCCGGCTCAATCCTGCTCCACGCGCAGAAGCCGCCCCGAGGGAAAGAGCCGCCCCGCACCTCACTCTTTGCTCATGAAGCCCTGCGCGATGCCATCTCTGTTGTCATTCCGTGTCGTAATGAAGAGATGAACGTTCGCCCGCTGGTCGAGCGGCTCTTAGGCTACTATGGCGAATATATCCACGAGATCATCCCGGTAGACGACGGCAGCACCGATCACACCGCGCAGGTATTGTCTCAACTAACGACTTCTGATCCTCGAGTAAAGCCAATCCATCGCCAGCCTCCGAATGGAGTCGGGCGAGCACTTCGCGACGGCCTCGCGTCCGCGACCGGAAGCTACGTGCTCATGTTGGATTGCGACTTTCAGCAGCTTCTTCCGGAACTGCGCGAAATGTTCGATGAAGCGGCGGCAGGTTACGATGTCGTAATTGGCAGCCGCTTCTCCCGTCATAGCGTTCTCCTGAACTATCCCTTCCTGAAAATTCTGGCTAACCGCGCTTTCCATTCCCTGGCTCTTGTTCTCCTTGGCTATCGTATTCGTGATGTGACTAACAACCTTAAGATCATGCGCCGCGAAGTCGTGGCCGATCTTCAACTGCTTCAACCCGGATTTGCCGCCAACGCCGAAACCGGCCTGCAACCGCTCCTGCTCGGTTACAGCGTGCACGAGGTGCCGATTTCCTGGATCGGCCGCACCCCCGGAATGGGGACATCCTCCTTCGGGATACTCGACGCCGGTCGTGGTTACTGGGAGGTCCTGATTGGTCTTTGGCTACGGCGCGCATTTGGCCGCGGCCCATATCAGAACCTAACCAAGCGCAACTCAGATCATGAATTGCCGGCAACTGTCGAACCCGACAGCGCAACTGTGCCATGAGCAGATCGCGCTGGCTCCTCTTAATCCTGCTCTTCATTGCGGGGCTTCTTCAGTTCAGCCTCGCCCGGCGCCAATCTCTCTGGGCCGATGAGTTCTTTTCCCTTGCCATGGCGACAGGACACAGCCTCGAGCATCGCGCTTCAGACGCTCGGGCAGAGCTAGGCGACTTTGTTGAACCGCAAAGTGCAGTTCCAGCGGAGCAGCTTCGTCGCTATCTTCAGCACGAAACTCCGCCCGCATCTCCGGCGCGTGTGGTCCGCGCCGTTCTCCTATCCGACACCAGTCCTCCCCTTTACTATCTTCTCTTGTGGGGTTGGACCGTGATCTTCGGAACCAGCGATCTGACTTTGCGGCTGTTTTCCGTTAGCTGTTCAATTGCTTCGCTACCTCTTGTTGCGGCCGTGGCCCAGCGGATCGCGGGCAAATGGGCTGCCATTGTCAGCTGCGTTCTGTTCGCGTTCTCGCCTCTCGTTATCTACTACTCCACAGAAGGGCGGATGTATTCGCTCCTGATTTTTCTGGCGCTTGCTACCGCGTGGATATCGCTCGTTTTGCAGGAGCGCGGCGCCCACATCGGCCTTTGCCTGCTTTGGATCGCGCTCTCCGCGGCTGGATTTCTCACCCACTACTTTTTCGTGTTTCCGTGGCTGGCAAATTTCGCCTTCCTACTTTTACAACCGGGAAAGTTCCAGCGCCGCTGGCTGCTGCTCTGCTCGTTCGCGACTGGGCTATTGATCTTGCCCTGGGTATGGGTGGCGGCAGGCTGGTGGAGTAGCTGGCGAGTAACTCAAGGTTGGTTGAATTGGAAACCGGATGGATTTAATCGCGCCCGCGCTTTGCTGGGACAGTTTACCCAGTTTTTCTACTCCGAAGGCCACGGGCTTTGGTGGACGCCGCGCTGGTCGCGGCTTTCCGTTCTGGCGCTCTTTGCCCTGGCCGCAGCGTGGGCAGCATGGCGGCAGCGCGAGCGTTTGTTCGCAGGCAAGAATCGTTTGCTTTGGCTTTGGATCGTGGCCGGTTGCGCGGGGCCAACGGCGATTGATCTCTTGCAGCACACATATACGGCAGCGGTTCCGCGATATGCTCTTGGGGCTGTTCCAGCAGCTTGTATGCTTGCCGGCGTGGCCATCGCGTCCCTCGGGCCGAGGCTTGCTCTTGCTTTGGTTTGTCTGATCGTCGTCGCCTGGGCCCCGGCTCTGCGCAATATCTATCACCAAAGTTCCCGCAGCGCGGAACCAGTGCGGGAGATCGCACAAACTATCAGCGCCCTTACAAACCCATCCGAATTAATTCTTGTCCATTCCATTCCTTCGGGCGTACTCGGCATCGCGCGTTATGTTCAGACTGCCGCGCCGATTTCATCATGGGTGGGTCAACTCGGCAACCGCCACGTTCCGGAGTCAATAGAAAAGTTGGGTCGGGACCGTAGCCGCATTCTGCTCGTTAAGCTTCATGAGGTAGGAGCAGCTGCGCCAGAAGAAGACTGGTTGCGCGTAAACGCGAGGATCTCTGGCGAGCAGCGTTTTGGCGCAGCCAGGCTGATCGACTTTCGTCCGCTCAATTCTGATAAATTTCAGTCTCACGAAGCTATAACTAAGTAGCCTCGCCGTGTCATCTCCAGGCGAAAGGTCTAGAAGTGACGAAAGCTTTAGAGCTTTTTAGTACCCCCCGTGTTTGGTGTTCCCGGTAGGCCAAACCGCAGGCGGAGCATCCGAAGTATACGTCGCCAGTATCTCCAGGGTAGAAGCAGTAGTTGACCACGCCCATATCGAATAAGGCCGCCGAAAGTGCTGAGCGCTCCCGCGAGATCACCCTGAGTGAGGCGCGCCGCAAATTCGTGAAGGCCGACGCGCCCGAAGTGGTCACGCCAATACCGCACCCCTTCCTGACGCGCGGCTTCCAATCCCGGACGATCTCGCACATGTTCCTTTTCCAGTTCCATCACGCGATCCATCGCGCGCAACATGATTACTCCGCGACGCGACAAGCTGGTGGCGTGACGGCGATATTGCGCGACAACGGTGCGATGGTGTGCGCTTGGATACAATCGCGCCGCCGCCAGCAAAAGCCGGTAGTCCTCCGCCGGACAGCAAGTGCGGTCGAATCCGCCCACTCTTTCGATAACTTCCCGCCGGAACATCACGGCGATGGTGTTGGCGACGTGATTCACCCGGAGAAGCTCCTCGTAGAACTTCTCCCGCAGCAGCGGCCACCGGGGCGACTCCGCCACTACCGATCCGTCTTGCGCGATGTGATCAATGTCACCGACGACAAAACCCGCCTGCGGATTTTCGGCGAAACAGCGCAGGTGGGCCTCGACCGCGTTTGGCGTCAGCCGATCGTCCGCATCAAGAAAGATGACGTACTCAGCGCGGCTTAAGCCAAAGCCGACATTCCGCGCTTCGGCCAGGCCTTTGTTCTCCTGCCGGATGTAACGGACTGTGGGATACCTCGCTGCAATCTCTCTCGTGGCGTCGGGTGACCCATCGTCCACCACAATGATCTCCGCCGCATGTTTTTGGGCAAGGCCGCTCTCGATCGCCTCTGGCAGAAAATGCGCCTGCCGATAACACGGGATGATAATCGAAACGGTCATGGCGCCTGGGTGATTGTAACCACCTCTCCAGCCAGCACGCACGAACTACCCCCAGGAAGAAACAGTGGCGCTCCAGAGCGAAATGAGCGAAGATCGGCGCTCAATCAAAGGGATGCAGGCTGCAAGAGCGAGCGGCTGCGCGAGGGAATCAAATTTGCTCTATGTGAGGCAGCGCCGTTTCGGCACGCCACGTTCAATCTTAACCACCGACAGTTGTTTAGTTCATGAATCTGAATATTGCCACGAAAAGCCACAGCCATCTCACTCCACCTCACGGCGGTGAACTGGTCAATCTCCTCCTCAATACCGAAGCAGCCGCCGATCTCAAAGGTGAGTCGCGCGATTTTGCCTCCTGGGACCTGACCAGCAGGCAGGTTTGCGACCTCGAGCTTCTGCTCAGTGGCGGCTTTTCGCCGTTACGCGGTTTCATGACCCGGGCGGATTACGAAGGCGTTTGCGGCGAGATGAAGCTTTCCCACGGCACACTTTGGCCAATCCCGATCACGCTCGACGTGACCGAGTCGTTCGCGAAAACCCTCAAGCCCGGGAGCAGCAAAGTCGCTTTGCGTGATTCGGAAGGCGTTATGCTGGCGGTGTTACACGTGGAAGAAGTGTGGCAGCCGGACCGGAAAGCCGAAGCGCGCTCGGTACTCGGCACCACCAGCACGGCGCACCCGGGTGTCGATTACCTTCTCAACAAGGGGAACGCCTGGTACGCCGGCGGACGCGTGGAAGGGTTGCAAGCGCCGAGCCATTACGATTTTAAGAGCCTGCGTTTGACGCCGGCCGACCTGCGCGACGAGTTCAGCCGACTCGGCTGGCGCCGCATCGTCGCCTTCCAAACGCGGAATCCGATGCATCGCGCTCACGTCGAGCTGACCTTCCGCGCCGCCCGTCAGGTCGAAGCGAGCTTACTTCTTCATCCGTCCGTCGGCATGACGCGGCCCGGCGACGTGGACTACTTCACGCGCGTGCGCTGTTATCAATTGCTCGTCTCCAAATATCCGCGTGGTACGGCCAGACTCGCGCTTCTGCCGCTGGCCATGCGCATGGGCGGACCGCGCGAAGCGATCTGGCATGCGCTCATCCGCAAAAATCACGGCTGCTCGCATTTCATTGTGGGGCGCGATCACGCTGGTCCGGGCAAAGACGTGGATGGCAAACCGTTCTACGGCCCCTACGAAGCGCAGGAACTTTTCACGCAACACCAGGCGGAGATCGGCGTCGAAATGGTCCCATTCCAGATGATGGTGTACGTCGAGGACAAGGATAAATATTTTCCCGAAGACGAAGTGCCGAAGGGCACGCGGGTGCTGAATCTTTCCGGCACGGAATTGCGCCAGCGACTGAACGAAGGTCGCGAAATCCCCTCCTGGTTCACTTATCCGGAAGTGGCGCATGAATTGCGGCGCAGTTTCCCGCCCCGGCACAAACAGGGATTTACGGTTTTCTTTAGCGGCCTTTCCGGCGCGGGCAAATCGACCATCGCCAATGTGCTCCTGACGAAATTGCTCGAAATGGGCGGCCGCCCCGTCACCCTCCTCGACGGTGATCTCGTGCGCAAACATCTCTCGTCCGAGCTCGGCTTTTCCAAGGAACACCGCGACATCAACATCCGCCGCATCGGCTACGTCGCTTCCGAGATTACCAAGAACGGCGGCATCGCCATTTGCGCACCCATTGCGCCTTACGATTCGACGCGCAGAGACGTGCGCAGCATAATCGAGCCATTCGGTGGGTTCATCCTCGTCCATCTCTCCACCTC
>QHBL01000399.1:0-10627 GCA_003244125.1 Chthoniobacterales bacterium | reverse complement strand
GAACCGAGTGACGCCGAGGTCACGGTGAATACCGCAGAGCTCTCGGCCGAAGAAGCGGCGCAGGAAATCGTTCTCCATCTCGAGCAGGAAGGTTTCGTCGGAATCAACGGCACGCCGGTGAGCTAACGCGGGTGGGATCTTGGGCGGTGGCGGCTGAGAACAGCGGCTGCGGCGGTCGGTCGGGGCCGCTGTTTATTATCGGCGCGTGCGATGACGAGTTTGGGACGAGACAAAGCTCGTCCTCCGACCTATCGACGCTTGAGACCAGGACAGAGCTCGTCCCTCCAAAATCCGTTGATCCCGGCGATCGCGCCGAGCAGGTCTAGTCGCATCCTTGGAGGGACGACCGCCGTGTCGTTCCCATTTTTTCTCAACTCGGCGCCGCTGCCTGTCATCGGTGCGTGGCATGGAAGTTTGGGACGAGACAGAGCTCGTCCGTCCAGTTCGACGACGCTCGCGACGAGACGGAGCTCGTTCCCTTCACGTTTCCGCCCGCAGTTGACGTGTTCCGTCTCCTGCGGGAATATCGCCGCGCTTCGCTATGTCCGACACTGACCTGCGCTCCCAAATTAAAGAGATGATGGTGAAGAACCTCATGCTGCAAATCACCGCGGATGAAATCGGTGATGACGCGCCGCTCTTTGGGGCGAATGGCATCGGCCTGGATTCCATCGACGCGCTGGAACTCGCCGTCGGTTTGGAGAAGACATTTGGCGTGAGCGTTCCAAATGCCGAAGTGGCGACGCAAGTGCTGCGCAGCGTAAATTCCATTCACGATTACATCCTGGAAAAGCGCGGCGAAAAAGCGGAGAGCGCGTAGCGACGATTTCGCCTGGAGGGACGGGCGCCGTCCCGCCCCAAACTTTCGAGCGCGTTGATAATGCGCCTGGATACGAGGCGCTGGTGCACCGCGCCGAGTACGCAATCGCCCGCAAAACCACGTGTGCAAGCGCATATTGGGACGACACGGAGGTCATCCCTCCAAGATCGCATTTGCGTGTGTTCGCCACGATAGACCCAATTTTTCCGGTGAAAATTGACAGCCTCATCACCCGCCCTATACTCGCTCGCCCACTCCGGCTGCGAACATGCCGCGCTGGCTCCTCCATGCCTTCCACTGAAATCATTCTGACCGAAAACGTGCCCGGCCTCGGCGCTGAAGCCGACGTGGTCAAGGTGCGACGCGGTTACGCGCGCAATTTTCTTCTCCCCCACGGCAAAGCTTACGAGGTCACGTCCTCAAGTCTGCGCCAGCTCGATAACTTGAAAAAGAAACGGGCCGAACGCGAAGCACGCGAGCTGAACGAAGCCGAGGAACTCGCGCGCCGGATAAACAAGCTGCGCGTCGTTTTTAAACTGGAAACAGGCGAGAGTGGCAAAGCCTTTGGTTCCATCACCGCGCACGATATCGTGACGCGGCTGAAGAACGAGACCGGCCACGAAGTTGACCGCCATAAGATCGGGCTCGAGCATCCGATCAAGAACACGGGCGAGCATGAGGTCAGCATCAAGCTGCACCACGATGTGACCGCGACTTTCCGATTCGAAGTGAAATCAGCCGAGGAGCCGAAGGCCGAACCCGCCGCGGCTCCGACGGAAACAACCAAACCACAGCGGACAGAAAAGAGACGCAAATAGATGCCGAGCTCTCAGGGAACTCCTCCTGAGAAGCCTCGCAAGACAGCTGGAAACGGCGCGCGAGGCTCGGCCCCGAAAAATCGGGAAAAAGTTTTTCAGGGGTCTTCCACAGGTTCGGCACAGGATATTCACCGCGCGCCGCCCCACAGCGTCGAGGCCGAGCAGGGCGTGCTCGGTTCCATGCTCATCGCGCCGCAGGATGCCATTCCCGCCGCCATTGAAAAAATCGGCGAGCCGTTTTTCTACATTCCCGCGCACCAGACGGTTTATCGCGTGCTGGTCGATCAATGGAACGCCGGCCACGCCATTGATCTCATCACCTTTACCCAGATCCTGCGCGACCAGAACCTGCTCGAGACCATTGGCGGCGCGGCGTTCGTTACCAGCCTCTTCACCTTCGTCCCCACCGCGGCGAACATCGAGTATTACCTCGAGATCGTGCGGGATAAATATCTCCTGCGCCAGATCATCGCCACCTGCACCGAAGGGGTGCGCCGCGCCTACGAAGAACAAGGCGAAGTCAACGCCCTCATCGACGAAGTGGAGCAAAACGTTTTCAGCGTGGGTGAGACGCGGTTCAAAGGCAAAATGCCCACCATCCAGGAGCAGGTCATGGACACCCTGGGCGCGATCGAGAAGCTCTATCAGAACAAAGGCGCGCTTACCGGCATCTCCACCGGTTTCCGCGATCTCGACCATCTCACCAGCGGCTTGCATCCGGGGGAGATGATCGTCATCGCCGCGCGCCCGAGCATGGGCAAGACCGCTTTCGCCATGAACATCGCCGAGCACGTCGCGATTATCCGGAAACTGCCGGTCGCCATTTTCAGTCTCGAGATGAGCGGGCAACAGCTGGTGCAACGGCTGCTTTGCTCACGCGCGCGTGTCTCGCTCACCAAAACGCGCGACGGTTTCCTCAGCCAGGAAGAATTCCCCAAGCTGGCAAAGGCGGGCTCGGAGCTTTCGCTGGCCCCGCTCTTCATCGACGACACCGCCGGGATGGACATCCTGCAACTCCGCGCCAAAGCTCGCCGCCTCAAAGCCCAGCAGGACATCCAGCTGCTCGTCGTCGATTATCTGCAATTGCTCCGCTCCCTCTCGCGCCGGGCCCAGGATAATCGCCAGCTGGAAATCTCCGAAATTTCCGCCGGCCTCAAATCCCTGTCGAAGGAGCTAAACATCCCGGTCATCGTGGTCGCCCAGTTGAATCGCAATCCTGAGACGCGCACCGGCAGCGGCAAAGGCGTCCCGCGCCTGGCCGATCTCCGCGAATCCGGTTCCATCGAGCAGGACGCCGACGTCGTTGGGCTCCTCATCCGGGAAGAATATTACGCCGACACCGAGGAAGAGAAGGAAGAGCTGAAAGGCAAAGCCGATCTCATCATCGCCAAACAGCGCAACGGTCCCGTCGGCGACGTGAAACTGACCTTCATCCACGAATTCACCCGCTTCGCCGATCGCGCGGAAGAGATGAGCGAAGTAGGAGAAACGTTCTGACGCGCGCTAAAAGAAAAGATTCTTAGCCACGGATTTACACGGATAAATCCTCCCAATCCAGCCATCGACGGTTAGACGACGAGACGCCGAAACCAGCACCCGAGAGACCTGCGCTACCCGAGTTGGCGCGCCGCAGCCAGTCAGTGTTGCGATATCTTGCCGATGCCGCTGAGCATTCGCTCCCGCTCACTCGTAGTGAGTCCACATGCGAATAACCTTGCTCGTTCGCTCAGCGCGATAGACTTGATAGATGAGGCGATGCCGAATGTTGATGCGCCGGGAAAACGCACCTGCGAGATCACCCACTAGCTTCTCGTAGCGAGGAGGGGTTTGGAAGGGATTATCTTTCATCACCGCGAGCAGGCGCTCGACTTGCGGCTTGAGATTCGCCGCCGCGATCTTCCTCGCGTCTTTCTGCGCTTGCTTGGTGAAAACAATTGACCAGCTGCTCACCAGCCCGGTTTTCTGGACGCCTTCCTCAGCGGCTCAGCTAACGCATCGCGGACGGACTTTCGCATTCCCGGAATGGAAAGCAGATAAAGCGTCTCCTGAATGCTACGCCAGTCTTCCTCCGCCACCAGAACGGCATTGGAGCGTTTACCCGTGATCTGGATCGGCTCGTGCGAATGGCTCGCCTCATCCAGAAGCTGATAAAGTTTCGAACGCGCCTGCGTTACGGGCAGAGAAGTCATTCGCGGAACGTACGGGAATCCGTTCGCTTTGTCAATCGAGGAGCCTCACTGAAGGCGAACGACTCCGTGTCGTCCCAATTCCCCGCAATTTGCGCGCACAGTAGTTTGGGATCGTCAGTCCGCCAGACAAGTTTTTTGGTGGTCATGCCCGCTGGCTTGTGTGGCAAATCACCACGCACTAGTCGCACTAGTCGCCGGCCCGGCTCGCCGGCAGTACATTACCCTCAACCCGCAATATTCCCCCCACCATGCTCTCATACGTCTCGATTTTGCCGCGGACTCCCGAGAATTGGAAAATCGATCGCACCCTCGCCGAGAAACTGCGCCAGGACCTGGCCCTGATCAGGCGAAACCGGCGAAGATCATCACCGTCCGCAACACGGAACGCGTGCACATTCAACCAAGCTGAGGCCGAGTAGCAGCGACTGACGCGTCGGATCGCCTTCGCTCTGACGTGTAGCGGCGCGGTGCCGCGCTCCTACGCCCGCGCCATCGCTGAAGTCACAGTCAGCAGCGGCACAATCGCGAAGTGCTCCTGGCCGTTCTCTTCGTAAGTGATAATGACCGAAGTTTTGCGCGGAGTGAAGCTGATAAAGTCCCGGTGAGGCACGTTGAATACGCGACCCGATGCTGTCTCAACTCGAAACGGCTTATTTCCTCCGATTAGATTTTCCAGGAGCGCAGCATCCATTCGGTCTGCACGTTAAGAAACGGGCTAAGAAGTGTCAACGTCGCGGCCGTCAGCGGCATGCCTCTTCCGATTCGATTTGCTCGTGCGGCGGCTGCCACGGAATCAGCCACCGGATTTACATAGATGAAACACGGATCAGATCGGTCATCTCTGGAGATCCGTGTTGATCCGTGGCTGATAAATTCGAGAAATACCGCTTCGGCATCGCGATATCGGACACCTAAGTCTCTCATTTGCCGCCCGATAACCGATAACCAAAATGCGCCTTCCGCGCATTTTTCATTGACTTCCCGCTGCGAAGTTGTTCTCATTGGCGCTCACCTGCTCAGTTACCCAGCAAATCGACACCTTTTGCGCCGAAGCGTCCGCTCCTGCATTGCGAGCGTCCTGTCTATTTTCTTTGGATTGTGGACTGGGTCTGCTTTCGCAGGAACAGCCAAAGACTTCTTCCAAAACACTGATTTAAAGAGCAGCACGAATTATACTCCGGCCGGAGTGCCGACTAACACCACTGATGTTCGCCTCACAACAACCGGTACAGCGCTGACAGTTACGGATGGAACGCTTACTATCGAGTCATTAACTGCCACCAACGGAAAGGCGTACCAAATCACTAACAACGTCGCTGCTAACAACAAGACAGTGTTATCAACCTCGGTAATAGCAGTGGCTTTACTAATGTATTTAGCGGCAACCAAAATGACCTGATCTATCTTAGCGGAAATTCCAGTCTGAACACATTATCAAGAACAACGAAGGCAACTCAGACCTGAGCGTGGCGCTGCAGAGCAGTGGCAACTTTAATATCAGTGCGGGATCTACGTTGACTATTAGTGCCATTATTACTGGCGCGCAGAGCATCGCGATCACGGGAGGCGGAATCACGAACTTCTCGGGTGCAAATACCTACAGCGGTGGAACCACAATCAGCGCTGGCACGCTTAACCTTTCCGGCGCGGGGGCGCTCGGATCAACCACTGCTGCACTTACAGTGAACGGAGGGACACTCAATTTCGGTGGAACGAGTCAAACTGTAGGCGCGCTCAATGGAACAGGCGGAACAATCACAAATACCACCGGCTCCTCCACGTTTACGGTTGGTAATGGTAATGCAACCGGCTCGTTCGGCGGCACCATCACAGTAAACAACAACGGAACGTTGGGGGGCACAGGGATCAGCACCGGCGCAGTAACGGTTGCCAGCGGCGGAACTCTAGCTCCGGGACCGATCGGCGCAGCAGGTTCGGCGGCCGCTGTCGGCACATTGCGGATAGGTGCGCTCACGCTGCAAAGCGGGAGCAGCGCCATCTTCGACGTCGTAACGCAAACCAACTACGACAAGCTGATATCCACAGGCGCACTTAATCTCGGCGGTAACCTCACGGTAAATGTCGCCTCAAGGCAGACGTTTACTGCCGGGCAAAGGCTGAACCTTTTCATGGGAACATCCGAATCCGGTACCTTTACCGGCATTGCGGATAATATGTTGGTCTTTTATAACGGTTACGCCTTCACAGCGGACTATACGGCGACCGGCTTCGACTTGGTCGCCGTTCCCGAGCCGAGCACATGGTTTTCCGCGGCTCTTACACTACTCTCGATAGGATACACTCAGCGCCGGAAGCTGGTGCCGGCGCTGAAAAGATTTCGGGCGACGGCTTTGCCGCCGGGTTAATGGTTAATGGTTAATAGGAAGATAAGAAGCATCCCCCCCTCCATGCACCCATCCGAATTAGCCGCTCCCATCATTCGCCCAGCTGAGTCCCCAAAGCACAACACGACGAAAGGCTTCGACGGCCTTCTCTCCGGCGGAGCCTTCGCCGTGCTTGTGCTCGTCTGCCTCACCATCGGCGCCCTCGCGCTCCTCGCCTGACGCGGCTTCGCCGCGAGCACAACCCGGTTTATTCCGGTGATCCGCGGTTGCCCCGTTTACTCGCTTGCTTATGGGACGTGAAGATCTGACAATCGCGCATGACGCAGAAGGAATTTGTCCTCGACGCGATCAACGGTTTGCCCGACGACACGTCCCTCGACGAAATTGCGGACCGGGTGGAGTTTCTCGCTGGCATTCAGAAGGGATTTGACCAGCTTGACCGTGGGGAAGGGATTCCCCACGAAGAGGTCAAGCGGCAAATTGCCTCATGGCTTACCAGCTGATCTGGTCTCCCCGATCACGCGACGATCTTCGTGATATCGTACGCTTCATTTCACGCGACGATCCGCAGCGCGCGCAATCGTTTGCGCTTCACATAATGTCCCGGGCTGACATGTTGCAGCAGCATCCGGAAGCAGGTCGCGTCGTTCCAGAGCGTCACTGTCGGCACATCCGAGAGATCATTGTCCGCCCGTACCGCGTTGTTTATCGAGTAAATCACAGCCGCAACATTGTTGAAATTTCACGCGTCTGGCACGCCGCGCGCGGCACTCCCGAAATTCCCGCGAGGTAAGAAGAGGTTGCTCTGAGTACTGACACACTCAGCGCCGGAGCTGATGCCGGCCTGAAAAGATTTCGGGCAGCGGCTTTGCCGCCGGGTTAATGGTGAATAGTTATTAGTTAACAGGAAGATAAGAAGCATCCCCCGCCCATGCATTTCGCCGATCTGATCGCCTCTGCCGTCGCGCGCCCCGTAGGGGAAGCTGCCAGCTTTCCCTACAAACTTCGCGTCCCCGCCATTCACCCAGCTGACTCCCGAAAGCATGACACGCTCCTGATAAAAAATAGTTGCTTTCAGATTCCCTGAGTGAAGGCGAAAGGAAGGATGTCAATGGTAGTGCAACTCATTTCAATGACGAAGTGGCTCTGTAAGGCAGCTGTTGTACTCATCACAATCACCCCTGTCCAAGCCGTAATCCTGTATGGAACGGGCGATCCCAACGCGAACACGAGCGCGCCCGACGGCGCCCTGGCTGGGAGCGGTTGGCAGTACGAGGGACTCTTCGACGGATTTCTCGGCACCGCGATAGCGCCCGATTATTTCATCACTGCCAAACACATTGGCGGCTCGGTAGGCGATACCTTCACGCTCGATAACGTGACGTATACGACGACGGATGTTTTCCCTGATCCATCGAGTGACCTGCAAATCTGGAAGGTCTCGGGAACGCTTCCGGCCTACGCACCACTTTATAGCAGTGCGCCCGGCAGCGAAGTGGGGCAGTCGCTTGTCGTTTTCGGCCGCGGAACGCAGCGCGGCAATCCTGTTTATGTTGGCAATGATTCCCATCTGGGCGGCTGGTTGTGGGGAGCGAGTGACGGTCGCGAACGCTGGGGTACCAGTGCGGTCGGCTCACTCGAGAGCTTCGCCGGTTACGGACCGCTGCTGCGGGCGCCTTTCGATGCCAGCGGCGGCCTCAACGAGGCGCACCTCTCCGCCGGCGACTCCGGGGGCGGGGTATTCATCTTAAATATGGCAACGCAACAATGGGAGTTGGCCGGAATAAACCTGGCGGTCGATGGCCCGTTCAGCACGTCGGATATCGGTTTGAACTCATTCAACGCCGCACTGTTCGATACTACTGGCCTGTACCAGGAGGATGACAACGGCGCATGGGTGCCAGCGCGAAATCCGAGCGGCTTTTACGCGACTGAGATCGCGGCGCATACCGCCTTCATCGATTCCGTGACCGGCGTGCCGGAGCCAGGCACGTGGGCGCTGCTCGTCCTTGGTATCGTGGCGATTGCTTCCAGGCAGAGACGCAAATTCGCGCGCGGCTAACTGCGGCCGCGTCAGAAGCAGACGGCTCGCTGCTGCCATTAATAATCGGCCGGCGCCTGAGATGATGCGAGGCAGTCGTTCGAGCATTGCGGGTGACAAGCGCGTGGATAGACTCGCGCTCTATGCCTTACCAAGCCATTACATCGCCAGCCGGGGAGAAGATCACGCGAGGCCAGACATTGAATGTGCCGGACCGGCCGATTATTCCATTCATCCGGGGCGATGGCACCGGACCGGACATCTGGGCAGCGAGTGTGGGCGTCTTTGATGCCGCGGTGGAAAAGGCTTATGGCGGCAAGAAGAGCATTGCCTGGTTCGAGGTATTCGCCGGACAGACAGCGAAGGACAAGTTCGATAGTTGGCTGCCGGATGATACCGTAGAAGCTTTCCGCGAGTATCTCGTCGGCATCAAAGGACCGTTAACTACCCCAGTAGGCGGAGGTATTCGCTCACTCAACGTGGCGCTCCGGCAACTACTCGATCTCTACGTTTGCCTCCGGCCTATTCAATACTTCAAAGGTGTCCCTTCACCAGTAAAGCATCCGGAGAAGGTCGACATGATTATCTTCCGCGAGAATACGGAGGATATCTATGCGGGCATCGAGTATGCCGCGGGAACCGAAGAAGCTAACAAGTTGCTGAACTATCTACAAAAGGAGTTTCCGAGAGCTTTCGATAAGATCCGATTTGGCACTTCGGACAAGGCGCGCGAGTTCTGGTCGGCGGTAGGCGCGCAGGATTTCCCGAGCGATGTCCGGGTAGGTCTCGGGATTAAACCGGTGAGTTACTCCGGGAGCGTACGATTAATTCATAGCGCAATCTCCTACGCCATTCAGAACAAGCGCCGCAGTGTGACAATGGTGCACAAAGGCAACATCATGAAGTTCACCGAAGGTGCTTTTCGGGACTGGGGCTACGAGATTGCCAAACAATTCTTTGGCGCGGAGGAGATCGATGGCGGGCCGTGGTGCCGCATTCCCGAAGGCAAACCTGGAGCCGGGATTGTGATCAAGGATGCAATTGCCGACATCACTTTGCAGCAGGTGCTGACGCGGCCGGAAGACTTCGATGTCATCGCGACGTTGAACCTGAATGGCGACTACTTAAGCGATGCGCTGGCGGCCCAAGTAGGTGGCATCGGTATCGCGCCGGGAGGTAACATTAACTACATCACCGGACATGCCGTCTTCGAAGCGACTCATGGCACCGCGCCGAAGTATGCCAACCAGGACAAGGTGAACCCTGGATCGGTCGTCTTGTCCGGTGAGATGATGTTCCGTTACATGGGTTGGACGGAAGCGGCCGATCTCATCGTCAAAGGATTGAATGGAGCGATCGCCAGCAAACGGGTGACTTATGACTTCGCGCGGCTAATGGAAGGCGCAACCGAGATCAAGTGCTCGCAATTCGGCGATAATATCATCGAGCATATGTAACGCTTGGATCTTGGAGGGACGGGCGCCGTCCCGTCCCCATATTTTGGGCGTTGTTCGGGCAGGCTCGGAGAGGACGTTATCGGGGAAATGAGTGTGAGTTCGGCTAAAGTGTTACGGTGCGCTGGCAGTTATGATGACGCCTCGTGGAAGGTTTGGGACGACACGGAGGTCGTCCCTCCACGATGAACGGTGTTGGGCGCAAGGCGCCAGTGCATGCGCTGGTGTGTGAGCGGCATAACCCGATAATCGTATTTCTTACTGTCTGCGCGAAAGGGCGCAAACAAGTGCTCGCTAACGAGCAGGCGCATACATTGCTCGTGCGTAGCTGGCAGATGGCGACGTCCTGGCTGGTTGGGCGCTATGTCATCATGCCGCATCACGTTCATCTGTTCTGCGCGCCAGCAGAATTACAAGCGCTGCTGCAATGGGTGAGTTACTGGAAATCGTGCTCGGCGCGAATCTTGGCCAGACCCGGAGCAAGCCTGGCAACGGCATTTCTGGGATACGCAATTGCGGCAGGGCGAGAGTTATGAGGAGAAATGGCAATATGTGATGCAAAATCCAATGCGAGCCGGATTGGTCAGCGACAGCAACGATTGGCCCTTCCAAGGAGAGTTAAACGAACTCCGTTGGTGACGTGACCTGGAGGGTCGGGCGCCGTCCCGTCCCCTTCGCCGTTGCCGGAAAAGAAGTCGAAAACACTCGAAGGTGGGTGCCTTTTCGTGAGCGGGAAGACGACCCGAACGCATTGTCTGCTCTCATCTCGCCTCGTGACAGTTTGGCGACGACACGGAGGTCGTCCCTCCAGACGGAGGCCACGGCTCTTTGATTGGCAAGCCTCGGGCGTGTTACTAAAGTCGCGCCATGCGAGTGCTCGTTACCGGCGGCGCGGGATTTATCGGCTCGCATCTTGTCGAGGCGTTGCTCGCGCAGCAGCATGCCGTCGCGATCTTGGAT
>QHBL01000087.1 GCA_003244125.1 Chthoniobacterales bacterium | reverse complement strand
GGCAGAATCTTGAGGACGTCCATGGCATGGCCGGCGACCTGAGTAAGAATGCGATGTTTGCTGAGCATCTGAGTCACGACCATTTGGGCGAAAAGCACCTTGTCCACTTTGTGAAGTAGCTTCCAGGCCATCTTAAGCTTGAGCTCAGTCGGTTCCTGGAACTCGATCGCAATGATAAGACCTTTGCCGCGAACTTCCTTAATGAAGGAATGTTTCGCGCGCAAGGCATCGATGCCTTCCATTAACTTCGCGCCCATGGTTGCGGCGCGTGCTATCAGGTTCTCCTGATCGATTACCTGGAGTGCGGCGAGGCCGCAGGCCATGGCCAGGTTGTTGCGGCCGAAAGTAGTGGAGTGAACGACGCAGCGATCCATCCTGCTAAACGTCTTCTGGTAGATGTCGCGACGCGCGACAATGGCGCCGCAGGGAACGTAACCGCCGCTCAAAGTCTTGGCCAAGGTAATGATGTCCGGCTCAAGGTTCCAATGTTGAAATCCAAACATCTTACCCGTGCGACCGAGGCCGCATTGCACTTCATCGCTAACGAAGAGTGTACCGTGCTTGCGGCAGAGTTCCTGCGCGCTCGGGAAAAAGTCAGTCTTGGGGAAGTTACAGCCTTTGCCTTGCACCGGCTCGATGACGAAAGCTGCGACATCGCCTTTACTCAGCTCGCGTTCGAGGGCAGCGATGTCATCGAGGGGAATGCGAGTATCCCATTCATCCATGAGGGGACCGAAACCATCAGTGAAGCTGTCGCAGCCCATGAGGGAAAGCGAGCCGATGCTAAGTCCGTGAAAGGCGCTGGCGAGCGAGAGAACGCGTTTCTTGCCCGTAGCCGCGCGCGCAAACTTCAGCGCCCCTTCCATCGCTTCGGTGCCGGAATTACAAAAGAAAACGGCGTCGAGGTGGGGCGGCGTGCGCCTGGTAATTGCTTCCGCGAGCAGGCCACTTAGTAACGAGCAATCCATCTGCACCATATTAGGCAGGTCAAGGTCGAGAACGTCGCGGATGGCCTGCTTAACTATCGGATGGTTGCGGCCGATGTTAAAGACGGAGTAGCCGCTGAGGAAATCAAGGTAGGCGTTGTTATCCATGTCGTAGAGATAAGCGCCTTCAGCCCGAGCATAGACTTTGTCGAAGCCGATGACACGCTGGGCGGCCACAAGGGTGCGATTAATGTGGCGATGGTGCAGCTCGTAGTTCTCGCCGAGGCGCGCCGCGATGATTTCCTTCAAGTCAAAATTCACGAGGAACGTTCCCCGACTTGGCCGCTGAACGCAAACGCGCTTCGAGACAGAAAAAAGCCGCAGGATTCACGTGGAACCCTGCGGCTTGGAATTCAGCGATTTGCTGAAGGATTAATCTTCAACAACAACGCGCTCGACGGTGCGTTTCTCCGTTGGGCCGCTGTAATAGACGCGCACTTTCTGACCGGCGCGGATCGGGGCAGTGATGATCTTGCCGGCGCCGTCGACCACGCGCGCGGCGGTGCCGAGGGCGAAGCTAACCGGACCTTCGGGGCTTTTCACCACGATGGTCTTGCCGGGTTCGTAGGTAGTAACTTCGCCGCTCGAATAGGTGGTGGACTCCGTGGTGGTGGTAGTCGCCGGAGCGGGGTTGGTGGTTGTTTCAGTGGTGGTCGTGCTTGTCTGCGCAAACGCGATAGGGGCAACTAGCGCGCATGCGACGGTTATGATGGCTTTGTTCATTAATTCTCCTGGTTGAGTTAGTAGTTAGCAGCGCACTCCCGCGAGCAGCGCCGGTTTGTGTATTTGACTGGATTAGCGCGAAAGTATTCGACGCCTTTTCGCGCTGTAGCCGCTTCGCTGTGCGAAGCGCCGCGTGTGAAGTCACGCGCGGCGTCGCCTACAGGGTCAATCCTCTACTTCTACGCGCTCGACCCGGCGCTTTTCGCCCGCGCCGGTGTAATGAAGGATGACGCGTTTGCCCGGCTTGATGACGTGGTTGTCAATTTCTTTGCCGGCTTTGTCCACGTAATGCACGGTTTTGCCGAGCACGTAACTGACCGGATTATCGTGCTCGCGAATGACGATGGTCTTGCGGTTGTGGCTGGTCACTGTGCCTGAAGAAGTCGATTCCCTGCTGGTGACGCGGGCGCTGGCCGCGGGTGAGGGGGATTGCGCGAATGCCAGCGGGGCGAGCAAGGCGCAAATCAAAGCTAATGTTGTTTGTTTCATGATGAGGTTTCGTTTGATTTTGATCCAGTGGACGTGCTGGCGGGCGCGCTTATTCGGGGAGAAATTGTGTAAGCCGGATAGCTCCGCTAGCGTGTCGCCGGCATGATGACGGACCCGCAGGTCACGCCCGAATTAGTGGCGAAACACGGACTAACGGCCGAGGAGTTTGAGCGCATCAGACGCATTCTCGGCCGGGAGCCGAACTTTACCGAGCTGGGCATCTTCTCGGTCATGTGGAGCGAGCATTGCTCCTACAAAAACTCGCGTAAACAACTGAGGAAGTTTCCCACGGCCGGACCGAACATTCTCGTGAAAGCCGGCGAGGAGAATGCCGGAGTGGTGGACATCGGCGACGGCTGGGCGGTCGCGTTCAAGATCGAGTCGCACAATCATCCGAGCGCGATCGAGCCGTTCCAAGGCGCGGCCACGGGCGTGGGCGGGATCATTCGAGACATCTTCACCATGGGAGCGCGGCCGGAGTTTTGCCTGAATTCGCTGCGCTTCGGGTCGATCAAGGAAGTGACGAGTGACGAGTGGCGAGTGACGAGGGAGACGGCAGATCAGAAGCAAATCGGAAATCAGGAATCGGAAATCAGAAATAACATCCGGCTGTTTACGGGGGTGGTTTCTGGAATTGCGCACTACGGGAATTGCATCGGCGTGCCGACTATTGGCGGTGAGATTTACTTCGACGAAAGCTTCGAGGGAAATCCGCTGGTCAATGTTTTTTGCCTTGGCGTTTTGCGGCATGAGCAATTGGCTCGCGGCGCCGCGCGCGGTGTGGGTAATCCGGTCTTTTATGTTGGCGCGGAGACAGGGCGCGATGGTTTGGCGGGCGCGGCTTTCGCTTCGCGGGAGCTGACGGAGGAATCGCGCGAGGACAGACCCGCAGTGCAGGTGGGCGATCCGTTCAAGGAGAAACTTTTGCTCGAGGCTTGTCTCGAACTGCTAACGACGGACGCGGTCGCGGGCATTCAGGACATGGGGGCGGCAGGATTGACCTGCTCGACTTGCGAGACGGCGAGCCGGGGCGGCACCGGCATCGAAATTGACCTGGCGAAAGTGCCGAAGCGCGAGCCGGGCATGACGCCTTACGAAATTCTGTTGAGCGAATCGCAGGAGCGGATGTTGATCATCGCGAAGCGCGGAAGGGAAGATGTGGTGCGCGAGATTTTTGCGAAATGGGATGTGCCATGCGCGGAGATCGGGCGCGTCACGCCAGATGGCATTATGCGGGTGCGCAACAATGGGAGAGTGGCGGCTGAGATTCCGGCTAAACCGCTCGCTGAGGAAGCGCCGGTGTATGAACGCGAAGCGAAACAGCATCACACAACGCCCATAAAGGACACCAAGGAGATTGAACGTTTGCTGTCCGGCTTTTCCTCTTTTGAGTCGGTGCGGCGCGCTTTAAAGAGCTTACTCGCCGACCCGACCATCGCATCGAAGAACTGGGTTTACCGGCAGTATGATCACACGGTGCGGACTGGCACGGTGGTGAAGCCGGGGTCGGACGCGGCGGTGTTTTACATCAGAGAAGCCAACAAGTTCATCGCGGCTACGACCGATTGTAATTCGCTTTATTGCGCGCTCGATCCGCGCGAGGGCGGGCGTATCGCAGTAGCGGAAGCGGCGCGCAATCTCACCTGCTCGGGGGCGCGTCCGCTGGCCGTGACGGATAATCTGAATTTCGGCAATCCATACAAGCCGGAGAATTTTTGGCAATTGCGTGAAGCGGTGGAGGGCGTGGCGGAGGCATGCCGCGCGTTCGGAACGCCGGTTACCGGCGGGAATGTCTCGCTTTACAATGAGAGCCCGGCTGGAGCGGTCGATCCGACGCCGACGGTCGCGATGGTCGGTTTGGTCGATGAAGAGCGGCACATCACGACGCAATGGTTCAAGGATGCCGGCGACGTGATCATTCTTATTGGAGCGACGGGCGCCGTCCCGTCCCAAATTTCGCGGAACGACAC
>QHBL01000314.1 GCA_003244125.1 Chthoniobacterales bacterium | reverse complement strand
GGACGATCGACGTGGGGTTGCTCGAGCGCTCGATTCGTTATGCATTGCAAAAGAAGCGGAACGCGCTGGAGCTCGAGGACAAGGTCGCGCAACGCACGGCCGCCTTGGAGGAGGCGAATGCCGCGCTCCGCGAAAGCGAGCAGCAGATTCGCGCACTCTTGTCCACTGCGGAAGCGGCGCGCCTCAGCGCGGAAGCGGCCAAGATCCGGGCCGAAGCCGCGACGCGCGCGAAGGATGATTTTCTCGCGGCGCTTTCCCATGAGCTGCGCACTCCGCTGAATCCCGCGCTTTTGCTGGCCACGTCGCTGGCGGAAGACGCGGAACTTCCCGAGCGCGTGCGCAAAGACATCGACGTGATCGCGCAAGGCATCGCGCTGCAGGCCCGCCTGGTGGATGACCTGCTCGATCTCACCAGCATCACCGGAGGAAAATTGCGCCTTGAGATTGCGCCCCTCGATGCGCACGCGTCTCTGCATCGCGTCCAGGAAATCCTCCGAGCCGATATCGAAGCCCGCGAGATCAAGCTCGCGCTGAACCTGGAGGCGCCGCGGCCGTGGATTAAAGCGGACGCTGTGCGCGTGCAGCAAATCTTTTGGAACGTGCTCAAGAACGCGATCAAGTTCACGCCCATCGGCGGCGCCATCACCGTCCGCACCGCCAATCCGAAGCGGCGCGAGGAAATGCTGGAAGTAGAGATCACCGATACCGGGATCGGCATCGCACCGGAGATGCGCGATCGCATTTTCGACGCCTTCATCCAGGAAGAGCACGAGCAGGGGCATCGCTTTGGTGGAATCGGCCTCGGGCTCGCCATTACCCAGCGGCTGGTCGGTTTGCAGCACGGACGCATCCAGGCCGAAAGCGAAGGACGCGACCGGGGGGCGACTTTTCGGATTGAGCTTCCGCTCGTTGCGGCCGGGGAAATCCCCGGGGCCATGCAGTCGCCAAACGCGGTTTCCGCGCGGGCCAGCACTCCGCGCCGCATACTGCTGGTGGAAGATCATGACCAAACGCGCGCGACCATGGCGCAATTGCTCGAACGCCGCGGACATACTGTGGACAGCGCTCCGACCGCGGAAGTGGCCCACGCGAAGGCAGCCAGCGGCGTCTATGACTTGCTCATCTCCGATCTCGGTTTACCCGACGGCGATGGCCACCAATTGATGGCCGAGCTCCATCGTCGCTATGGTTTTTCCGGGATCGCGCTCAGCGGCTACGGAATGGATGATGACGTCGCCCGCAGCCGGGCCAGCGGATTTTGCGCGCACTTGACCAAGCCGGTCGATATCCGCGCGCTCGAATCGGCGATCGCGACCGCGCCGCACCACGCCGGCGGGGAGCGCGAGACCGCGGCGAAGAATTCGGACGACTAACGAGTCGTCACGGCCTGCGGCGCGCGTGCGATGATCGTCATCGTTTTCGGAGTCAGCGGCGCGGGGAAAACGCTGATCGGCAGAATGCTCGCGCAAGAGCGCGGGTGGATTTTTGACGACGCGGACGATTTTCATCCACCTGCGAACATCGCGAAGATGAAACGCGGCCAAGCTTTGACCGACGCGGACCGCGAGCCCTGGCTCGAGAAGTTGCGCCTCCGCCTCCACGATCATCTGTCGCGCGGGGAGAACACGGTCCTCGCCTGCTCCGCGCTGAAGCAATCCTACCGCCGCCTGCTGCGGATCGATCCCGGGGTGCGCTTCGTTTATCTGCACGGCGACGAGCGTCTGCTCGAGCAACGTTTACACAATCGGCGCGGCCATTTCATGAATCCCGACCTGTTGGAGAGCCAGTTCGAAGCGCTGGAAGAACCACGCCCAGAGGAGCCCGTCATCGTCGTGGAAGTGGATCGCACGCCGCGCGAAATCGTCACCGAAATTCACACGCGCCTCGCGGCCGTGGATGGCTGACCGGAAGTGCGATGGGAGCCACGCTGTTCCGCCGCGAGAAAGCGCGAGCTCTACTGAACGTCCGTCGTTTGCGTGGTGGCTAACGAGCGGTTACTCCCGGCCAGGCCGAGGATGACGTCGGTTTTGGAAATGCTGCCGAGCAATTGCCGACGCGGCGTCACCACCGGCAGCCGCTCCCCGTCATGCTCGACGAAGCACTCCATCGCTTCGGTCAGCGACGCCTCCGGCGGCACGCTCGGAAAACGCTCGTGCATGATGTCGCCGGCAATGACCAGCCCGGCCAGTTCCGGCGAGTTGAGGTAGCTCTTGATGTCGTGCAGCGAGATGGCGCCGAGGAAACGATCCTTCTCGGTCACGTAAAGGTAGTTCACGCGCGCGGCGATAAATTGCTGCCCGATTTCCTCGAAACGCGCATTCGCGGAAACCGCGAGCGGGTTTTCTTTCATAATGTCGCGCACGTGCAGCTCTGCCAGTTGCCGACGGTAATCGCCGGCGCCTTTACGCCGCAACGGCGCGGCGTAGATCGAGCGTTTCTCGATTCCCGACGACACATAGTAGGCGACCACGCAGGCCAGCATGAGCGGGAGCATGATTTGATAATCGAGCGTCAACTCGAAGATCATGATGATGGCCATGATCGGCGCATGCGTGGTGGCGGCGAGAAAAGCGCCCATGCCCACGAGCGCGAACGCGCTTGGATTGATCATAGCTTGACCGGGCAAAAACTGCGCGCCGTGGCCGAA
>QHBL01000233.1 GCA_003244125.1 Chthoniobacterales bacterium | reverse complement strand
GATGGCTTGAACCGGAAATTCAGTCAGACCATCAGCGGGGCAACCACTGTCAAGGTCTGGGATGGTTCGAACCTCATTCAGGAATATAACTCCGGCTCCAGTGTGTCGAACTACTCGCATGTCTACGGGGTGACTGGCATCGTCGAGCGCCTCGACAACGCGGGTGGAAACGCCATCCACTATTTCCAGGACGCACTCGGCAGCACTGCTTACATCAGCGATTCCAACTTCAACAGCTGGAGTATTGCCGTTATGACCGCCTCGGGAACGTCAGCTTCTACGGTTCAAACGGCGGACTCGGCGTTGCTTCAGCCTACGACATTCGCCATCTCTACNNGACATCCGCCATCTCTACACCGGCCAGCTCTGGATGCCGCAGATCGGCTTGTACGATCTGCGCAATCGCGTTTACTCATCAACGCTCGAGCGGTTCATGCAAACTGACCCATTTGGGTTCGGTGGTGATGCCGGGAATCTATATTGTAGAAAGACTGTAGCGGAGCTCGAAACTCGCAAGAGCGCAGCGGCAACGAGTGTATGGTCCAGGACTTTCTAAACTCAGTCGTGGCGCTTGGGAACGTAACGTTCGTGGTGTCCGTTATCGTAAGCGGCATTGCTGTTGCATTCGTCTGCTGGGCGATTTGAATTCCGCGGTCGAGTGTGAGATTACCCAGACGTCGCCTCGAGGCATCGGCACTTAGCGGACGCGACGTTGCTGCGGTCCGGAGCAGATATTTACGTTACTTTAGCAAGGTAGTTGCGGGACAGGTTGTGTCGACGGTCATAGGCTACACGATGTACATTGCTGCCGATTTAGGACCACTTCTGCCGATGCGCTTGATGCTTATAGCGATAAATCTACTTCTACCGCTATCAGCTTTGGTTGGAAGTTATCGCTGCACGGCAAAGGAGGACAAATTGCAGGCGTCAGAGCCGTCAACACAGGATTCGTTATAGGGCCAAAGCAGATGGGGTCAATTAGCTTGCATTGATTTGACGGACAGTGGGCTAAAGGCCAAAAACCCGAAGCAGAGCCCACGTGAAAACTCAGTTATTCAAGCGAGCTCGAAGCAAAGCCAGCTGCAGCGATCAATACAAAGGAGGCACTGGAGTTATGCAGCTCGAACGGGCAGACGTGCCGGTAATGCGAACGTTAGCTGTTCCGCTAGATCGCTTCGTCGATCTCTTCTTCCAAGTCGGCGATGATGTCGCGCAGCTCGGTTGAGTCGAAGGGTTTGCCGACGACTTCATCTACGGCCAGCTCTTCGTAGGTGCCGATGTTCTCAGGCGAAAGATAGGCGGATAGGATGACGATTTTGCCGTTGTAGTTGCGTTGCCGCAGTTTTTTCACCAGCTCCAGACCGCCGGATCGCGGCATGCGGTGGTCGGTGATGACAATGTCGAACTTCTCTTTCGCCGCCAGCGCCAATGCTTGCTGGCCGTCACTTGCGACGACGACTTTGCGATGCGGCGCTTCCAACAAGAAAGCGATCGATTCGCCGATGATCGGCTCGTCGTCGACGGCGAGAATGTGCGATTTGCGTTTCATCGGTCCCAGCTCAGTCGTTCATCTTTGTAAAACAGCAAACCGCGGGCCGCGAGCAAAAGGCGGCGCAGGATTTGCCTGGCCGCCTTTGCTGTCAACTCCTACGGCGCGACACGCGCAGAGACCGTGTCGTTATGAAACGAAACTAGGTCGCGCAGCCGGAACCAGCCGCCGCTGCCTTTGGCCGCCTGTCCTACGCTGGTGGCTTCGCTGGTGGCGTAATCCTGCCACGATTTGTAATGCGAGATGGCGAGAAACCGCCACGCGCCGCCTTCCAGATGCTGCAAGAGCATCGCGCCCACGGCGAGGTCGCCTGAAGCGGACGGCGGTTCGCTCAGGAATTTCTCCAGCGCGTCGTCCTGCCCTACGTTCGGCCGATAAACGGAGAGGATATAAACATCATCGCTGCCTTTGCTTTTGCCGGAATCATCCAGCCCCATGGCCTTGGCGAAGTCAGCCCAGGGCGGGCCATTGACGAAGGTGTCGTCGTGCCAATCCATCATCGGCCGCATCGTTGCGCCGCGTGGATCGCCGGTGGCCTCGACGGTCGCCTTCGTTCCAATGTGTTGGATGGAAGCATAATCCCACGGAGCGCCGTTCTCGTGACGCAGGACGAGAACGTGGCCCGGCATGGGAGCGTTGGCGCTGGCTTTCTTCAGCGCATCTTCCAGCGCGCCGGCTTTACCGACCGCAGCGTGGCTGAAGTTGACGTGATAAACCTCCGTTCGCGCCGCGGGCGCGGCCGAGGCGGATGCAGCCGTGGGGGAGGCTTGACCCAGAACGGTGTTGATCGAGGTGATCGCGAGCGACGCGACCAGTATTGTTAGCTTTTTCATCGGACTCCTTTGTTCGTGTTGAGCCCGCCCCCCACCGCCCTCGTCTTCCTCAAGGAGCGAGCGAATTATCTCATGGCGCGCGCATCGTCGGGGGCCGCGCGCCTTCTTCTGGCTATTGATTCGCCGTCAGGACGTCAATCTTTTTCGTCGCGGCCTGCGATTCCAGTCGCGGAGCTACGGCCGGCGATTGTCGATGCCTCGGCGCGCCATCGTTCGGCGTGACCGCCGAAACGCATCGCGAGTTTCTCAATTGCGGGCAGATATTTTTCAGTGAGATAACGGCGGATCTCGGGTGGCATCGGCAGCTTCTTCGATGGAAGAACGACGGTCTTGTTTGTGCGAGCGACAGATTCTTCCACCTCAAGGAAGGTGAATACGTCGCGCAACAAGACATCCGGCCGCGCCACGATGTCGTCGTAAAAGCCAACGAAGATTTGCTCGCGCGGAAAGGCCGATTCCCAGGTGCGGAGTGTGCGCAGGTAATCATTTCGCAGAGTGACGCCGGGGTGTTCCAGCAGCGCGCGCACCTGGGCGATATCATCGACCGCGCGGAAACGGCCTTGCATCCATTCGAAACGAAGATGGGACCAGGCGCGGTCGATCGGATTGCGCAGAAGAAAGATGATCTTTGCGTTCGCCAAAAGCCGATGGACGCGCGCGACATCATGCCTCTCGAGCATGGCGTAAGCAGGTGTAATCTCACCGCGCACCTGCCCCGCGCCAGCGCCGAAGAGCGAGAGATACCATTGGTCGTGGCGAGGGCCGAGATAGTAACGCAAAGTCCATCGCAGCAGTCGCCAGTCGCGCAGATGAAGGGCGCGGGCAATCTGCACGCGGCAGTCGCGGCGAAACTCAAGGTTATGTCGCGCCTGGCTGAAGAGCCGCTCGAAGAGGCGATCTGCCGCCAAAGTATTGGCGGAGAAATAGCGCAGCGAGCGGTCGAAGTAGTGGAGCTCCTTGAGCGGCGCCGTCCAAATCTGCGGATGCGCCCGCAGCATGGACCAGAGCCAGGTGGTGCCGGCTTTGTGGGCGCCGATGCCGAGGAAATGGACGGCGTGAGATAAGAAGTGCACGAATCCTCAGCGTGCGCAGAAGCTCCTGGCAATTTCAAGCCTCAGGCGATCGCTGGAACTCGCAATGCGTTTGGGCAATCAGCCAGGCTGCGCGTCGCGCAACCTGATCTCGATCTCCGATTTCAGCGTGCGATGGACCGGACATTTGGCCGCCACCTCCATTAGCTTCGCGTGCTGCTCGGGCGTGAGCGCACCGGCGAGCCGCACGTCGAGATCGATGCGATCGAGCCTGCCGGATTTGGTTTCACATTCTTCACAATCCTTCGCGTGAATGCGCGAATGCCGCAGCGATACCGTCACATCCTCCAGCGGAATTTTCTTCTCGCGCGCGTACCAGCCGATGGTCATGGAGGTGCAGGCGCCCAGCGCCGCGAGCAGGTAATCGTAAGGATCGGGCGCGGATTCACGCCCGCCGACGCTGACCGGCTCGTCCGCTTTGAATTGATATTTGCCGGCTGTGATCTCCTGGAGAAATCCGTCGGCATGACCGCGAACGGCAACGTGTTCCACTGCGGTCTCAGCGGCGGCAACGGGAGTAGCAGACGTGCTCATGGCGCGATCTTAGCCAAGTCGCGGTGAGCAGGGGAGAAAAATGTCGGCCCGGATTAGTAATGCATGCTGCTCGAGCTCGGCGCGGTCTGGTTGTTCCTTTGCAACACCCGCGTGTTGCCGTTTTGCGCCGCCTGCGATTCCTCGACCCAGTGGCCGCCAGCGACGCTTCCAGTATTCGGCACCACCCAAACGTATCGCTTCCCGTTGATGATTTTCACCGGCCGGTCATCGACCTTCGCTTTCGTGTTGGCGCTGGCCGCGGATTGAGTTTGCGCAGGATGGGAGCCGGCGGGCGCGATCTGACCGCTCACGGTCACCTTTGTCTCGAGCGAAAGTTTCATCACCACGCCGGGATCGGCGAATCTGTCGCCGGTCACTGAATCGGCGCTGACGTTGTTCTTTCCGTCTGTCAACGTCACTGAAAGCTTCGTGTTTTTCGCGGCGGACTTCCTCGAGACGAACTGCACGACGTAAGTGCCCGGCTCGAGTTTTCCGGTGGCGAAAGCGCCGCTGGCATTTGTCGTTCCTTTGTAAACAACCTTGCCGCCTCCGCTGGTCACGGTCACGTCCATGGCCGGGATCGCTGCTCCGTGCGCGTTCGAGAGAGTAAGTGTGAGCAGAATAGAAAGTGCGAAGAAAACAGGTCGCATACTTTGGTTCATGACTGGAAGAGTAAGCACAAAGCGGTTTCTTGGCTAGAACGCAGAAGAAGGCGGCGAGCGCATCGAGAGGCGCGAGTCACCCATGCGCGCGAATCATTGCGCCGGAAAAGCCACGGCTCGTTAGGACGAGAGCAGGAAAATCGCAAGGCCGAGCGTGATCATGTCTTCAGCTATGGCGATCGGCGCGTCTTTTGCATGCAACGCAGGCGGAAGCCGCCGGCGAAATTCATAACCGGCAAAGGCGCCGGCAACTGCGCCCGCTCCGCCCAAAACAGCGCCGCTGATCAGGCCGAATCTCGCTGCGGAAGTCACGCATGCGCCGCAAAGCATGCCGCTGACGACGCGGACGAGCAAAGGCCCGAGCGCCGTTCGCTTCGGCGTCATCGGCAGCTTGTCGGCAATCATCTCACCGAAGGCGAGGATGGAAAAAATGAGAGCTGCGGTGAGCGATCTCATCCAGGCCACAGCGGCGCGCTGAAGATGGAGCCAGCCCAGGTGCGCCGCCCACGCGGTTGCCGCCGGCGCAGTCATCGAGCGCAGACCAGCGATGAAGCCAATGCCGAATGCGATCGCCAGCGCGCGACTCATTGTTTAGATAATAGTTGGCTGCGCGCTGCGCGCGAGCAAAGTCGACGCGCCGCGCCCGGCGGTTCACGGTCGTGCAAAATTCTAGCGCGGCGCAAAGTCGCAGGCTAAAGAACCGCGTGCCCAAAGGCGAACATTTTCACTTCATCGGCATTTGCGGCACAGCCATGGGCGCGGTGGCGGCGGCGATGAGCGAACGCGGGTTCGTCGTCACTGGCTCGGATGAAAATGTTTATCCGCCGATGTCCACTTTTTTGGAAGAGCGCGGAATCCAATTGAGCGTGGGTTATCGCGCGGAGAATATTCCGACATCGGCCGACGTCGTCGTAGTCGGCAACGCCATGAAACGCGGAAACGCGGAAGTGGAAGCGGTGCTAAACCGGAAACTTTTCTATCTCTCGCTACCCGAAGTTTTGAAAAACTATTTCCTGCGCGGGAAACACAATTTGATCGTCACCGGGACCCACGGAAAAACCACCACCACGGCCTTGCTCGCCTGGATCATGCAATCAGCGGGACATGCGCCGAGCTACATGATCGGCGGAATTCCGCGCAACCTGAAACAAGGCGCGAAGTTTATCGACTCGAAATTCTTTGTCATCGAAGGGGACGAATACGACAGCGCGTTTTTCGACAAGCGCTCAAAATTCGTTCATTACCTGCCGGAGCTGGTGATCGTGAACAATATCGAGTTCGATCACGCCGATATTTTTCGGAACCTGGACGAAATCAAAACGAGCTTCCGCCATCTGCTGCGCATCGTTCCGCAGAACGGAATGGTTTTATTAAATGGCGACGACGCGAATTGCCGCGAAGTCGTGAACGAATGCCTGGCACCGATAATCGAGATCGGTCTTTCCGAGAATTGCGCGCAGCGAATTGGCAACGTCACGCATACCTCGCATGGATCTCATTTCTCGTTAGGCGACGATGAATTTGAGATTCCGCTGATCGGTGAATTCAACATCCGCAACGCCGCCATGGCGATCTCGGCGGCAAAATTCTACGGCACGCCGGCGGAGAAGATTGCGAAAGCGCTCAAGTCATTCAAAGGCATTGCCCGGCGGCAGGAGGTTCGCGGCGAAGCGCGCGGGATAAAAGTGATCGATGACTTCGGGCATCATCCGACGGCGATTGCGCAAACGCTGACGGCGCTGCGCCATCGTTATCCGAAACATCGGTTGTGGGCGATTTTCGAGCCGCGTTCCAACACCACCCGACGCGCGGTCTTCCAGCATGAATTACCGAGCGCGCTTAAACTGGCGGACGGCGTTTTCATTTCGCAGATCGCGAAGCTGGAACAAATTCCCGCGGAGGAGCGGCTCGATCCGGAAGCGCTGATAAAAGAAATCTCGGACGACGGGCGCCCGGCATTTTACGAAAAGAATGCGGACACAATTGTGGAAAACATCGTGCCGCTATTAAAAGAGAACGATATCGTGACCGTTTTCAGTAACGGTGGTTTCGACGGCATCCACGAAAAGCTACTGCAGCGTCTGCGCAGCTAACAAGAAAGAGCAACGCCTTGACCCAGCGTGGGTAAGATGTAAATCTTACTTCGAATGACTACTTCCATTTCCAGCAAAGGCCAGATCGTCCTGCCGGTCGAACTTCGTCGGCAGGACCACATCGCACCAGGACAACAGTTCGCGATCGAGCGAATCGATCGCGGCGAATATCTTCTCGTGCGAAAGAAAACCGGCCCGGAAAGAGGTTTAGTCGATTTACTGCTGGCTTGTCCGGTAAAGGATTTCTTTGTTCCAATCGAATCGGAATCGACTGCCACGTTGTGACTTATCTGACCGACGCGAACGTGCTCAGCGAGGCGGTTAAAACCGAGCCGAGCGAAAAGGTGCTCGACTGGCTGCGAAGGAATGAAAACGAAATCGTGGTCGATCCGATCATTCTTGGAGAAATAGAATTCGGCATTCTTCTTCTCTCCAAAAGCAAGCGACGCCAGCGGCTGGAAGAATGGTTCGAGCAGATCGTGAATCATATCTATTGCCTGCCGTGGGAAGCGGCCACCGGGCGGCGGTGGGCGAAGCTCCTGGCCAGGTTGCGAACTTCCGGAAGCGCTTTGCCGATCAAGGACAGCATGATCGCCGCCACCGCGCTCGCAAACGGTCTTACCGTCGCTACGCGGAACACGCGCGACTTTAGAACGGCTGGCGTGCCCGTCGTAAATCCGTTCGCACGTTAGCCACGAAAAATTGTTGCAAAGCCTGCATAGCTAACGAGTCGTATAATTATCCCATGTAATACCCGCCGTTCACGTTCAGAACGTGGCCGGTAATGTAGCTGGCCATGGGCGAGGCGAGGAAAAGGGCGGCGCTAACGATTTCTGAAACATCGCCCAGGCGGCCGAGCGGGATTTGTTTTTTGAAGTTCTCCGTCACTTCATCCGGCATCCCTTTGCTCATGCCGATATCGATGAAGCCGGGCGCGATGGCGTTGACGGTGATTTGATTGCGCGCCAGCTCCCGCGCGGAAACTTTCGTCAGCGCGATGATGCCGGCTTTGCTGGAGGAATAATTGGCCTGACCGAACAATCCCATTTGCCCGCTAACGGAAGATAGATTCACCACTCGCCCGCCGGAGCGGAGAATGGCGGCCGCTTTTTGGGTAACATTGAAAGTGCCACCGAGATTTACGCGCACGACGCTTTCAAATTCTTCCGCCGTCATCTTTTTCATCGAACGATCGCGAATGATGCCGGAGTTATTAATCAAAATGTCGAGCCCGCCGCGCTGATCGGCGATTTGTTTCATCATCGACTCGACTTCTTCCGGCCTGGTCACATCGCATTGGATCAAAAGCGGTTCGCTCAATTCTTTTGCGACCGACTCGGCTTCCGTTTTGTTTTTACCTTCAGGATCGGTGATGTAATTGACGACGCATCGCGCCCCGCGCGCGCCGAAGGCCCGAATCATCTCGGCGCCGATGCCGCGGGAACTTCCGGTGACGAGGACGACTTTGCCGGTGAAATCAAGTGGATCGTTCATGGGAATAATGGCGGGCGTGACTTGGCGTGGGCGTTTGTGTAAGAGTGCGTCACTCGCCCGCGCTCGACAAGTCTGAGTGAATCTTCCGCCTCCTTTTCATCCTTACGGCCCCGCGCATTGGATCATTATTCTAATGACGATTGCGCTGCCGTTTCTGCTGGCGGCGCTAGCGCGCGGTCGGCCGACCGCGGAGCGCATCATTGTGGCGACCATTTCCGTGGTCGAAATCGCGAACTACTTCACGTATCTGGTTCTCGTTAGGCAATTCGGCGCAGTCAGCTGGAAACAGGTGTTGCCGATGCAGCTTTGCGATTGGGCCATTCTCGTCGTCATTGTCGCACTTTGGACGCGGCGACGATCCTGGTTTGAGGTCGCTTACTTCTGGGGAATCGGCGGCACACTTCAGGCGATTCTGACGCCGAACCTGCCTTATGGTTTTCCCGACTTCCGCTTTTTCAGCTTCTTCATTTCCCATTGCGGGATCATTATCGGCATCGTTTTTCTAATGCAGGTGCATCGCCTCCGGCCTTATCCGTTTTCGATCCTGCGCGTTTTCGTTTGGACGGAATTCTATTTCCTGCTCACGCTCCTGGCGGACAAGGCTACCGGCTTCAACTACGGTTTTCTTCTCCACAAACCGGAAGCTGCGACCTTGCTCAGTCTGCTTTCGGATTGGCGTCCGCTCTACCTTTTTCAAATGCACCTGCTGGCGCTTGTTTTCTTCGTCGTGCTTTACCTTCCCTTCGCACTTTATGATGCGATTACGCGCAACCGCCGTTACCTTCCAGCCTCGTGAAACGAAAAGTATTGCGGATTAAAAACGTTTCCATCGGCGGAGTCGAACCAGTCTTCATTCTCGGGCCGTGCGTGATTGAATCGGAGAAATTTGTGCGGCGAATGGCGCACAAGATCGGGGATGTCTGCGCTGCGGAAAAAGCGAAATTCATTTTCAAAGCTTCCTACGATAAAGCCAACCGAACTTCCGTGCGTTCCTTTCGCGGAATCGGTGCGCGCGAAGGTTGTGAGATTCTCGCGTCCATCGCGGGTGAACTAAGAGTTCCGGTCACGACCGATGTGCATTCGTTGGCAGAAGCGGAGATGGCGGGCGAGTTCATCGACCTTTTGCAAATCCCAGCGTTCCTTTGCCGTCAAACCGATCTGCTCCACGCCGCCGCCAGGACGGGTCGCGCAATTAATGTGAAGAAAGGACAGTTCCTCGCCCCATGGGATGTAAAAAATATCGCGGAAAAACTGGAGAGCTTCGGCGCCAGCCAATTCCTTTTTACCGAGCGCGGAACGACTTTCGGCTACAACAATCTGATAGCCGACATGCGTTCGCTGGCCTGGATGCGAGGCGCGGGGTACCGCGTGATTTTTGATGCGACTCATTCCGTGCAACGACCTGGGGGCGCGGGCGACGCCACGTCCGGCGATGGCGAGCTGGCGCCGGTCCTGGCACGGGCGGCAATGGCGGCCGGGTGCGACGGAATTTTCTTAGAGGTGCACGAAAACCCGGCGCGCGCTTTGTCGGATGGACCGAACCAGATTCCGGTAAAAAATTTGCCGAAGATTCTGCGCGTGTTAAAAGCTGTGCATGCGGCAGTTTCGTAGTTTGCGCGGACAGCGCTGGGTCTGTTTCGTGCTTGCGCAGGTGCTGATGGTTCCGGCGTTCGCGCAATCGAAGAAGAAAAAAAATCCGCACGAGCGGAAAGAAAAAATCGAGGCCGCAACGGCGAACGCGACTCCGACGCCGGGAACGCAGGTGCCGTTACCGATTGGACACGAGGCCAAAGGATTGGTTTTGCCCGACATCGATGAGAATGGCCATTTGCGCGGGCGATTTGTCGCTGGGGTAGCGCGGCGAGCGGACCAAAATCACATGGAATTTCGCGATCTCAAAATCACCACCTTCACCGAAGACAACAAGATCGATATGGAAGTAACGATGAGCGATGGCTCCCTGGATTTAAATACGCACGTGCTTACCTCGGGACAAAAGACCTTCATTAAACGCGCTGATTTTAATGTAGTTGGCGACAGCGCAAAATTCGACACCGCCGCGCGCCAGGCCACCTTGCAGGGTAACGTCAAGATGGTTATTACCGATGCCAACAAATTGACCGGGACGAAGCCGCAATGAGACGCTGCGGACTTCTGTTTATTTGGCTGTTACTTGGGACAATGGCGTTCGCGCAATCGCCGGCGAAAAAAAATGCGGCGCCGGTTGAGAAAAAAAATAGCGAGACGAACCCGCTGACCGATAGCTCGAAGATAGAAGGGCCAATTACGACTGAGATTTATGCCGAAGAAGCTTTCTTCGATTCGGGGAAGAGCATCGGAGTATTTACCGGCCACGTGCGCGTGCTCGATCCGCGTTTCAGTCTCCAATCCGACAAGCTCACGGTTTACATGCGCAAAGGTGAAGACCAGGGACTGGAGAAAGCGGTGGCGGATGGGAACGTGGGAGTGGTCCGCGACCGCCCCGATGCCAAGGAGGGAAAACCGGTGCGCTCGATTGGCCGCTCCGACCATGCCGTTTATACCGCCAGCGATGGAAATGTGGAACTAACCGGCACACCGCGGGTTGAACAAGGAGCAAACATGCACGTCGCGACCAGTCCGGGAACAGTGATGATTATTAACCAGTCAAACCAGCTAACGACTCATGGACCGAGCCGGACGGAGATTCACCAGGAGCCGAAGGACAAGAAAGAGCCAGCCAAACAATGATCGTGGCCGAGCCCCACCAGACAATTGAGCCGGCCGGAGCTAAAGCTGCGCAGGACGTGCTCGCTACCCGTGAGCTGGTGAAAATTTACGGCGGGCGCGCCGTCGTAAACGGAATCAACGTCCGGGTCAAAGCAGGGGAGATCGTCGGATTACTCGGCCCGAACGGCGCGGGCAAGACAACTACCTTCTATATGATTGTAGGGCTGGTCCGGCCAAATAGCGGGCACGTGATCTTTGGCGAAAACGATGTGACGAACTATCCAATGTATAAGCGCGCGCGCTTGGGAATGGGATACCTGCCGCAGGAAGAATCGATTTTTCGCAAGATGACGGTCGAGCAAAATATTCTCGCTATCCTGGAAACGCTTCCGCTAACAAGACATGGACGGCGACAGCGCTGCGACCAGCTACTGCATCAATTCGGCATCGAGAAGATCGCCAAAAATACCGCGCTTACCCTCAGTGGCGGCGAAAAGCGGCGGCTGACCATTGCGCGCTCGCTCGTAACGAGCCCCAGGTTGTTGATGCTCGACGAACCTTTCAGCGGAGTCGATCCGATCGCGGTCTATGATGTGCAGCAGATTGTAGTTAATTTACGCAAATCCGGTCTGGCCATTCTCATTACCGATCATAACGTGCGCGAGACCCTGTCGATTGTTGATCGCGCCTACCTGATCTATGAAGGCCGGGTTGAAAGCGAAGGCTCGAAAGATTTTCTAATTAACGATCCGATTAGCCGCCAGCTCTATCTGGGCGAGCGATTTCAGATGTAGGTGAGCAGCGGTCGGGAGCGAATAGTTCGCTTCAATTGGTTTTTACGATGGAGGGACGCCCGGGCACAGGCGTCCCATGTTTTGTCGCTAAGTCCTCGCTTTTGTCTCGCGCTCGCGATACAAAGTCCATATGAATGCGCAATCCACCGTCAGCCCGACAATTTCCTCCGGCAGCGATGAGCGCAAAAACGTTCCGGTGGTGACGGTGGAGACTTTCTTCGCGGCGCACGCGGAAAAGTTGCAGTTGCGTTTGGAAGGCCCGCGCACCGGTTTTCATCGCAAGATTCGCGAGCCGACAATTAATAGGCCGGGTTTGGCTTTGAGCGGTTTCTTTAGTTATTTCGCCGAGAAACGCATGCAGGTTTTGGGCGCTGCCGAGAACACTTATTTGAAAAGTCTTTCTCGGGCGACGCGGGTTAAACGCTTCCGCGCCTTGTGCGAGCAAAAGATTCCGTGCCTGGTGATTTCGCGCGGCGCACATCTTGACGACGCTCTCATGGAAGTGGCGGCCACGGAAGAGATCGCAATTTTTCGCACGCCCATGATCACGATGAAGTTCATCAACGCTGCTACCATCGCGCTGGAAATGGATTTTTCGCCGACCGTGACGGAATTCGGCAGCATGGTCGATATTCTTGGGATTGGCGTCCTCATTCGCGGCGAGAGCGGCATCGGCAAAAGCGAATGCGTCCTGGGCCTTATCGAGCGCGGATACAGTCTTGTTTCCGACGATGTGACGCGGATCACCTCTCTGGAAGATCGCGAGCTGGTAGCGACTTCGCCAGACCTGACGCGTTATCACATGGAAGTGCGCGGGATTGGGATCATCAACGTCGCCTCGGTTTTCGGGGTAGGTGCGATTCGAGTGGAAAAACGGCTCGATCTGGTGGTCACATTAAAAGATTGGAACGACGTGAGTGATGTTGACCGCACCGGGCTTGACCGGGAGTTTTACCAGGTGCTCAAACTGCAAGTGCCCCATGTGACCATTCCGGTTAGGCCCGGCCGCGATATCGCGCGCCTGATCGAAGTGGCGGCGATGGACCAAAAATTAAAAGGGCTGGGACGCAACGCGGCGCTGGAATTCAACACCAAATTGCTCAATTTGATGGAAACAAAAGATGGGGCTGCTTAACCGAAAAACTGGCGCCGGCGCCAAGACGGCCAAAGTCGAAAAAGAAATCACGATCGTGAACCGGCTCGGAATGCACGCCCGGCCAGCAGCGTTGTTCGTGAAAGTGGCGAGCCGCTTCCGGGCCGATGTCTGGGTAAAAAAGGAAAACGAAGAGGTAAACGGCAAAAGCATCATGGGCTTGATGATGCTGGCGGCGGGCCAGGGCTCGAAATTGCAAATTCGCTGTGAAGGCCCCGATGCCGCGCACGCGCTGGAAGAAATCGAGCAACTCATCAACGCGCGCTTCAACGAAGATTGACCGGTAGTTTTCGCCGGTTGACATCCGCGTTACTCTGCCTGCGATGAGCGACGCACCGGAACAACGTTACCATGGCATTGGTGTCTCGCCCGGAATCGTGCGCGGGGTGGTGCAGGTGATGCGCGACGAGTTGGAAGAGATCGAGCGCTGCACGGTGGCGCCGGCGGACGTGCAGGCGGAGATCGCGCGTTTCGAAAGCGCGCTGGTGCAAACGCGCCTGCAGATTCTCGAGATGCAGCAGAAAATCGCCGAGACGATCGGGACCAAGGATGCCGGCATTTTCGATGCGCACCTGTTGGTGGTGGAAGATCGCACCCTCATCGATGAAGTGTTGCGCAAACTGGAAAGCGAAAAAATTAATGTGGAATCTGCTTTCGAAGAAGTGGCGCAACGTTATGTCGCCAGCCTGAGCAGGATCGACGATCCTTATTTGCGCGAGCGCGCGATCGATATTCAGGATGTGATGCGGCGCGTCATTCGCAATTTGCAGGGGAAAACGCCGCACACGGTAGCGTTTTCGGAGGAGGCCCACATTTTGGTCGCGCACAATCTCACCCCCTCGGACACCGCTTCGATCGATCGGCAGCGCGTCCTCGGCATCGCCACCGATCTCGGCAGCCGCACCTCTCACACCGCCATCATGGCGCGCTCGCTCACGTTGCCGGCGGTGGTGGGTTTGCATGATGCGACCGCAAAACTCGAGAGCGGTTGCATCGCGCTGCTCGATGGCTTCAGCGGCACACTCATCATTGATCCTTCACCGGAAACACTGGCGCATTACGACGAGGTCGAGCTGCGGCAGTTGAAGCTTTCAAAGGAACTAACCGAGCTCCGCGAAAAATCCGCCACCACCCGCGACGGACGTCACATCGTTCTTTCGGCCAACATCGAATTGCCCGATGACATCGTGAGCGTCGCGGCCAATGGCGCCGAGGGCATTGGCTTGTATCGCACCGAGTTTCTTTATCTCGATCGCGATTCACTGCCGGGCGAAGAAGAACAATTCGAAACTTACCGGCGTGTGGCGGAAGCGGTCCGTCCGCACCCGCTGATCATTCGCACGTTCGATTTAGGCGGCGATAAAATTGCCGGCGGCATCGATGTCAGCGATGAGCTCAATCCATTTTTGGGCTGGCGCGCCATTCGTTTTTGTCTCGAGCATCTGGAAGTTTTTAAGCCGCAACTACGCGCCATCCTTCGCGCCAGCGTCGCCGGCAACGTCAAACTCATGTTTCCGATGATTTCCGGCGTGGTGGAACTGCGCCGTGCTCTCGGTGTTTTAGAGGAATGCAAAACGGAATTGCGCACGCAGAAAATCGAATTCGCCGCCGAAATGGAAGTGGGCGCGATGATTGAAATCCCCAGCGCCGCCATTTGTTCCGAAACTCTCGCGCCGCTGGTGGCTTTCTTCAGTGTCGGCACCAACGACCTCATTCAATACGCGGTGGCAGTCGATCGCTCGAACGAACGCATCGCCCATCTTTACGAGCCTACTCATCCCTCAGTCGTGCGGCTGATCAATCTCACCGGCGAAGCTGCCCGCAATCACAAAATCTGGTTCGGCGTTTGCGGTGAAATGGCGGGCGACATCGAGCTTACTCCACTCTTGCTTGGTTTGGGGGTGGATGAGCTTAGCGTCAGCCCGGCCCTTGTCCCGCGGGTCAAATCCGCCATCCGCAGCCTGGCCTACGATGAATGCCAGCAGTTGATCAAAGAAATAATGGCGCTGGAAACGCCGGCGGAAGTTCTGGAGCGTTGCCTGCAGCTGGCGCGAGAGCGTTATCCCACGCTCCTGAACTAGGTTCTAACTACTCCTCCTGCGTTTCGGATTCCGGATCGATCTCCGGTTTTAACCCTTCCTCATCCATTTTGCGCAGCACTTCACTCATGTCTTCCACTTCGTCCCACACTTCCTGGCTCACATAAATCGGCGCCTTCTGCTGTGTCGCCATCGCGATGCAATCACTCGGCCGCGCATCCAGCTCGATGATTTTCTTCTGCTGAAGCTCGTTCTCCGCCGCAATAATCATCCGCGCATAATAGGTCGCATTCTTCAGGTCATTGATAATCACCCGTTCTACGTGCGCACCCACCGCCGTCATCAAATGCGCCATCAAATCGTGCGT
>QHBL01000337.1:563-15367 GCA_003244125.1 Chthoniobacterales bacterium | reverse complement strand
AACTCGCCGCGCTCGCGATTTTTACGGACGCGGTCCCATGGGAAACATTTGCCGTTCATTGCAATGTAAACACCAGAAGGCAGCACCTGCGCAAACGACAGTGCACTCCCGAGGTTGAAGAGGCCGTCGGAGCTGCCGAAAGCATACGGAATCATCGCCCCGGTAAGCACGACTGTTTTTCCTGAAGTAGCTCGCGCGATCGCCGCCGCCGTTTCGGCCATGGTATCGGTGCCATGAGTAATGACGATGCGGTCTTCCTGTGCTTGCGCGCAGTTTTGGACGATTAGCGCGCGGTCGGTTTCGGTCATATCGAGACTATCGATCATCATCACCGTCCGGATAGTAACTTCTACTTTGGATCGTCCCAGCCGAAGCATCTCGGCCAAATGAGTGTCCTTAAAGTAAAGTTCTCCATTCCGTTCGTTGTACTCCTTATCGAAGGTGCCCCCGGTGACGAGAATGCGAATAGGCATGGTAAAGCAAGTTAGTTAAGTGGAATTAGCGTTAGACGAGGCGAATCGCGAATACTTCCTCACTTTCGCAGCGGCTCTTTCGGCGCCATTGAGGCCACGGTCCATTCAAATCGCGGATTGCCGCGAAGGGGAATCCAGCTTGGATGGACCTTGAGCCGGCCATAATTTACATAGCTTGGTATTGCGACCAGCTTCTGCAACAATTCGATGGCGCGATCGTGTTCACCGGTCCAAGTACAAACTTGAGCAAAACTCTCGAGAACCAGGGCGCCGTCGTAAACATCTTTCGACAGCGGCATCAAATCTACTGCGTGCTGCGCCTCGTGCAGCGCCAGCTCCTTCTGTCCGAGGCCCGCATCGACCTGCGCCAGGACGGCGAGGGTTCGCGCGTGTTCCGGCTTAAGTAGAAGGCGTTGCTCTAAAATAGCGCGGACCTGGGCGAAGGCAGCCTGCGCGGCAGGCAGATCACCTTTAGCGCGCGCGATCATCGCCTCATACCATGCCTTGGGATAGTAGAAGCTAAAGTCGATGTCCTGAAAATCCTGTCGTGGCGAAATTGCCAGCGCTTGCTCAGCCCTGGCGTAATCGTGATCCAATATCGCGAGCAAAACGCGGGTGGGTGTTTCACCGCCACCCACATCCAAATCCGCCGGCGCCTTGGCCAGCACTTCACGCATTGGGCTCGTATCGCCGGTGAAAAAAAACTGCGTCGCGGCCTGTCGATAGCGCACGATTGGGGTGTCGTCTCCGGCTGCGATGACATTTCGGGAAACCTCATCCGAGAGGGGAAACCTTCGTTCCAGCACGTAAGTATCGGCCAGAAGATTGTAGGCATTTGGGTTGCGCGGATCGAGGCGAACGGCGGTGATAAAATCCTTCTCGGCTTCCGGAAAATGATTCTGCCGTCGGTTGATGTAGCCCGACAAAATGAAAAATGGCGTGCTATTTGGGAGACCCGGTCGGGCAATCGCCAGCTCGGATTGCGCGCGGTCGTAGTCGCGCTGACAACGAAAGTAGTAGTCTGCCATGGCCAGGTGCGCTTCGGCCGAATCGGGGCGAAGCCGGAGCGCTGCCTTGGCGGCTGCTTCTGCCAGAAGGACGCGATTTGCCGCCGGATCGAGATCGAAGAAATAGAGGAGAGAGTGAACGCGCGCGAGATAACAATAGGCCAGGACGAATTGTTCATCTTGCGCGGTTGCTTGTTCGAGCGCCTGCAACGCCTTCAACAACGCCGCCCGCACGTCCTCGGCAATGATATAGCTATCGATGGTTCCTTTCGCCTGAAGGTATAACTCAAAGGCGACCAGATCGTGAGTAGGACGCTCTTCTATCTCAGCCTTTTGCGCTGGTGAAAGCCTGGCTTGTAGTTGATTGGCGATGGCCTGGGCAAGTTCGCTTTGAATGGCGAACAGATCTGCAACATCACGATCATAGGTTTCGGCCCAAAGTTGCGAGTCGGTTCGCGCATCGATAAGATTGGCGCTGATCCGAAGGCGATTTGGCGGCGCGCTTTGGACCGATCCTTCAAGGATATAAGCGACTCGAAGTTGCTGCCCGATCTCGCGCAGATTGCGGGTAATGCCGCTCTTATATTGCCTTACACTGGTGTGACTGATTACCTTTAAATCCGAAACTTTCGAGAGATTAGTGAGAATTTGATCCTGCACGCCGTCGGCGAAATAACTGTTTTGCTTGTTGTCACTTAGATTCTCAAACGGCAGGACGGCGATGGACTTATCGGAAATCGCGGGAGGGGAAGCGCTTTCGAGCGATGAGGAGGGCGCGGAGGGGTGTCCGGAAAAAGCGAAGTAAGCGACGGCGATTGCCAGCAAAGCAATGCTCGTCCAGACGAGCGGCCAGCGCAGTCTCTTTGGCGCTGATGTAATTACCGGACTCGGCGGCACCTGCGTAAGTTTTTTCGGTATTTCCGCGTTACCGATCTCATCGGAATGAAAATTAACGATTCCCAGGCGCACCCCATGTTTAACATCAAATTCTCCCAGCGGATGCAAGTAGGGCCGCCAGACACGATAACTCTCCAGGTCCTCCGCGATGTGTCGCGAAAGCAGAATGTGCCCGGCATCGCCGCAATCCATTACGCGCTGGGCGATGTTGATGCCGGCGCCGGCGATATTCGAGCGATCGTTCACATCGGTTACGCCGCTGACCGGTCCGCTATGCATTCCCATGCGCACGCGAAACTTCGATTGCCCGCGCAAAGCCTCGGCCAGTTGCACGGCGCAGCGGGTCGGTGCTTCCGGCGTAGTGAAAAACGCCAGGGCCATTCCGTCGCCCGTGGGCAGGCGTGAGAGTTTGTTAGCTTCTTCCGCCGCCCGAAACGCGGCCGTCGCCCGCACAAGGCGGTTCAGCTCCGCGGTTACTTCGCGTTGATCATCCACCGGCAGAGTGGAGTAACCGATCACGTCAATGAAAAGCACGTGGGCGATTTCCAACTCGAAATCGATTTCAGGCTGGGCAGACATCTCTCTGGAAACTTAGACCATCGAGGGAATTCGGCGCTGCAAATTTATTTTGCGACTTTTGTCTTTTTCAACCTCGATTGGCTGAATTGACCGGGAAACCGCGGATCAATAGATAGCGCAGGCCGGAATGCCGCCCTTGGAAGGACGGGCGCTGTCCCGTCCTCGCCCACCGGATAGCCGGGCTCGCGAGAGGGTCGCCCTAACGAGAGCTCTCGCTAGCCCTGTTTACCTCTGAAAAATCAGGGAGGCGTGGTAACCCCAAAAACCGAGTGAGTTTGACATTACTCACGCAAGCGGAGCCGGCCTTGGTGCCAAAGGCTGCACGTTGATCGCGCAGAGCGGATCTTGTGACAAGCAATTCGCGGTCGGTGGAATTACCTGGCGGCGCAACGCTTCCACACTCAGGATCGCTTCTAAAGCGGGGGTAGCCCCCAGGCAATGACCAGTAATCGGTTTCGTGGAGCTGCACGAAACTTCTTTACCGTCGATCAATGCCTTGATCGAATTCGCCTCCCCCGCGTCGTTCAACTTCGTTCCTGTTCCGTGCGCGTTAATGTAATCGATGTCGTTCGAACTAAGATTCGCCAGTTGCAACGCTTGTTCCATCGTTCGCCTCAAGGCCGATCCTTCCTGACTGACGCCGGTCCGTCCGCAGTTGTCCAGCGTCAGGGCCCAACCTACGAGCCGTGCCAGGGTATCCACGCCGCGGGTCTGCGCCGCCCGCGCCGATTCCAATACTAGAAACGCACTTCCCTCGCCGACTACGGTTCCATTCCGATTCACATCGAAGGGACGACATGTCTGGGAAGCGTCTTCATTGAATCCGATTACACCGGTAGCCTGCAACTGTTCCAGCAATGGCGGATACAATGGCGCTTCGGTCCCGCCTACCAGCATCGCGTCGGCGTGGCCAAGCAAGATCTGCTCGGCGCCGAGCGCAATCGCGACCGCGCCTGAAGCGCAAGTAGCCGAAATCGACGCTCCCGGTCCTTCTAATTTAAAGGATTGCGCCAGCGCCCCGGTGAGGGAACCGAAGGTGGAATCCGACGCGATTGACGGCGGCAATTTACGTCCGTCCTTACGCAGCGATTCGATCCGTTTGCCGAGCGGCCCGCGCGACGAGCCGATCATACTCCCACACGGTCGGCTCTGTAGGCATCCGCCAGGCCAGGCCTGAGTCCCCACGCCTCGTTAGCTGCCATCCAGGCCATTTGCACGCACCGGTCCAGTTTGCGCACGGAGCGCAATTCCGGCCGCGAGACATCTACTTCTGGCGCAGCGCAAACCGCGAAGCGAAAGCTTCCTTGGTCGCTAACAAATTCTTGCCAGGCGGCCAAACCTCTCCCAGCAAACGCGCGTTGCCATAAGGCTTCTACTGACTCGCCCGCGGCCGAAAACGATCCCATGCCAGTGACGACAATCGGTTTTTCGCGCAATAAGTGTGCGATGACGGAGCTCATGCGTCTGACGGTTCAACTCTCTTCGCCGAACCATTCCGCTGGAAGCAAGCAAGCAGGTAGTCGGTGCAGCGCCCTTGGTGATTACGCATAAGAGGAAGCGTGTGCTGAAGCAGAAATCGGCCCGCGCGCATCATATCTGGACGATTTCCCCAATACTCTCCGGGCACCGCTGGTCCTATCTCGAGCTTGAAATTCCATCGTCCGCATCGGTCATTCAACAGGGAATCAGCTCTTCAGTTATTTCGCATTGATTGATCATCCACCGGGACGACACAGCGGTCGTCCAACTTGCGTGTAGTGATGCCGCTTCTATTGGCGTAAAGCGCGCGGCCTTAGGGTAGCACAGGCGTCCCGCCTGGGGGGCCAATGGGCCTCCCTGCCCGGTGTATATTGGGGCTGCGAACTGATCATGGATCACCGGGCGAGACGCCCAGTGGCCGCACAGGCAAGATGCCTGTGCTACGGCGACAGAGTGCCGTCACTAAAACCCTCCGATTCGCGGTTTTCCTCCCACCGAACTTCTATACCGTTGCGGCCGAACAATGCCTTAATCGAAATTGACTCCGCCGCGCCAAGGTTTTTCGCTTTTCCTCGTTTTTTCTGCTTATCAATACCGGATTCTTACTCTATCATCGTTTGCCATGAGTGTCCCCCAACTCGTCGAGCACTTTCCGTCGCCGGATGCCGGGAACGTCGTGCCCCCACCTCCCGCGGCTGCGCCACGAGGACACCGGACGCAGCGGTTGGTGCGATCGATGGATCCGCGGTTCAGGCGGATGGCGCGGATGGCGGCGCAGGAGTGGGCGCCTTCGCTCGTTTTTTTCGTGCTTGATGTCGCGGTCTGGCTTTCGCTCTACGGTTTGATTACCTATTTGCGCCGTGACGAATCCTTCACGGGTGGAATCCAGTTTGCGCTTGTCGATCTCATTCAACTTGGCGTAATTGTATTGGCTCTCTTCGTCATCGGTGGTTACAGCGCGCGCACCGAGACGCGAAGTCTGGCTTATACGGCGGAGCATTTGATCGCGATGATCTGCGCGTTGGCGCTGAGTGCGCTGTTGATTTACAGCGCGGCAACGTTCGATCATTCGATGCGGCCGAGCCGAATGAATGTGTTGGTCAGCTTCCTTGTTTTTGCGTCGCTCTCTTTGTTTTACCGGCGGGCGATGCGTGGTCGCATTGCGGTGACGGCGGCGAACCGCGCGTTCCTGGTGCTCGGTTGCGGCGAGCTGGCGGCGGAGTTCTATCAGTTCTATCGCCGGTCGGAAAACCAGCAGCGGCTGGAGTTTGTCGATCTCGAAAATACGCGGGCGGGGCAACGCATTGCCGGACCGGGTTCGCCATTAATCGAAGGGGGGATCAATGAAAAACTGCGCCAGCCTGCGCGCCGCTACAGCGGGATCATCCTGGCGGAGCGAGTGGATCGGTTGCGGCCGGATTTGCTGGATCGATTGATCCGGACGCAATTCCAGCGCACGCGGGTTTACACGCTGGAATCATTCTACGAAGCGCATTGGAAACAAGTGCCGGCGCATTCGATCGATCCTTTCTGGCCGATCCAGGCAGGCTTTCAGCTTTCCCGAACTTCGCCCTATCATTACCTGAAACGATTGTGCGATCTGGCGGCGGCGGGAATCGGCCTGCTCGTCTTCGCGCCTGTGATGGCGATGATTAGTCTAACGATTTACCTGTGCGATGGCGGCCCGGTTATTTTCCGCCAGCGACGAGTGGGGCGGGATGATGGGCATTTCACCGTCTTCAAGTTTCGCACCATGCGGCATGCGCCGGAAAGCGGGGCTAACGATATCTATACGCGAGCGAATGATTCTCGCATTTTTTTCTTTGGGCGCTTGTTGCGCAAGCTGCGGCTGGATGAGCTGCCGCAGCTTTGGAATGTGCTCAGGGGCGAGATTAGCTTAATCGGCCCGAGGGCAGAAAGCACCGAGTGCGCGGACCGCTATCGCGCGAAAATCCCATTCTATCATTTCCGCCATCTGGTAAAACCGGGTATTACCGGCTGGGCGCAGGTAAATTATCCTTACGGCGAGGGCGAGGAGGACGCGATCGCAAAGCTCACCTACGACTTGTATTACATCCGGCACTACTCGTTGACGCTGGATGCGATGATCGTTTTGAAGACTATCTACACGATGTTTTCGGGGAAAGGGCGGTAGGTTCTGTAGCCGCGGCTCCGCCCCGTCCTCCGGTTTTGCGTCTCACAGAGACGCGACTACAAGAAGACGTCTCACAGAGACGTGGCGATGAGAAGATGCGTGCACGGCTTGCGGAGACGTGGCTACATGGGCCGGGACGATGAAGGCAATCTTTCGATACGGCGCTCGCTGGATTTTGTTTGGTGCGCTTGTTTTCGCGCCGTGGGCTTATGGCGCCACGGAAGCATGGGCGATCAACGCCCTTAACTATCTACTGCTGGCAATGGTTGGGTGCTGGGGAATTGAGTTACTTGTCGATCGCCGCCGGCCACGCCTGTCACCGTATGCGGCTGTCGTTGTCACTCTCATTTTATGTCTTGGATGGTGGATGGTGATTAATGCGAACGCGACCCATGATTATGAGTACGATCTCTTCGTTCCAATCCAGCCGCTGTTTCCCAATGCGGCGGGGTCGGTCGATCATTTGTTAAGCGCGGCGATGATGGTGCGTATCACGCTGTTACTTGCCACTATTTCGTTTGTAGCTGACTCGATGCGGGAGCCGGAGTTCGTGATTCAGCTTTGGTGGATGGTGGCGCTGGCGGGAACTTCCATCGCGGTTCTGGGATTGCTGCAAAAAGCGACGGGAGCGGAGGTAATCTTTTGGAAGAAGCACCTGGGCCCGGAGCCGCCATCGCTTACTTTCTTCGCGACCTATGTTTATCACGCGAACGCGGGAGCGTTCCAAAATCTCACCTGGCCCTTCGCGGCGGGGCTGGCACTGCGCGGGATGGAAAGGAACGATCATCCACTCCGGCGCGCGCTGCTGATTTCCTTCGCGGTGATCGATCTGGTGGCGATCATGGCGAATACTTCGCGCGCAGCACAATTGATTGGCGGCCTGCTCCTGTTTTTGTTGCTGATGTTTTTTTTGCCTTCATTTCGAAGGCGGGCAGCGCAACGTTCGTGGAAAGTGACGGCGGCATTCGTGTTTCTGCTGGTACTGGCGATTCTGGCGATCGCTTACTCGAGTCAATGGACGCGAGCGCTGGCACGTTGGCAGATCGAGAGCGGCCCCGACCCGGGAGGCGGGCGGCGAGATGCGGCGCGATTCGGGTGGCAGACGGCGAAGGAGGCGGGCTGGTTCGGATTTGGGCCGGGGCCATTTCGGGTGGTTTTTCCGCGTTATAGCATCGATCTGGCCGGGACGTGGCGATTTCTGCACGAAGATTATTTGCAAACAATCATCGAGTGGGGCTGGGCCGGGATGGTGTGCTGGGTGGCGTTGATAGTTGGCGCGACGGGCGCGGGAGCTCGCGCGATCTGGCGGCGGTCAAGGCAACTGTTGCCGAGGTATCGAACGATAACGGGAATTGCGGTGATCGCTCTGGCCGGGGTGTTGATTCATGCGGTGGTGGATTTTCCGCTTCAGATTGCGTCGATTCAATTGTATGCCGCGGTCTGTCTGGGAATATGTGAACGGAAGTGATGGAGACGAGGTTTGTGAGCCGCGCGCAAGGGACGAGAAGTGGACGCACGTCTCATAGAGACGTGGCTACAAGCGCGAAAACCATTTGGTTTTTGATGGATTGTTTTGTTGTGCCGAGTCGGGAGGAAGGCGAAGGAATTTTCTTAGCTCGAAGAGTTGCGCTTCGTTTGAGAGGTCCCTCACCCTGAAAAGGCTCGGGATTCGGGATGACGAAGGAACACGTCTACTATAGAACGTGCCTACATCCGATCTCCGGTTTCGCGTCTCACGGAGAAGTGGCTACAGAAACGCATTACCGAGACGCGGCTAGAGAAAACGCCTCGCAGAGACGCGGCTACGTTCCTTCGGCGCCATTACTTGAGCTGGAGGCGCGATGGTGGCGATCGTATTGGGCGCCGCCGTAGGGACCGTTCTCGCTCCCGTAACCGTGGGAGGCATAGTAGTAATAGTAGCCGGCGCCGCGGCGGCGCGGAAGACGATTCAACACCAGGCCGGCTGGTCGAACATTCGCGGCGCTCATGAGAGAAAGGGCGCGATTGATGGCGTTGCGCGGGGTTTTCCCAGCACGCACGACCATGCAACTGGTGTGGGCGTACGGAATCATGAGCAACGTGTCGCTGACGGCAAGGACCGGCGCGGTATCGACAACGATGCGATCAAACATTTTGACCGCTTCCTGGATAAGCTTTTGAAAGCAGTCGCTGCCGAGTAACTCTGCTGGGTTGGGAGCGATCTGACCGCCGGCGAGAGTGAATAGTTGCCCGGTCGATTCGCCCGGGTCGCGACCGCGAGCCCGATTAAGCGACTCGCTTTCTACACTGGCAACTAGCTGCATCGCTTCTTCGAGCGAGCTGTTACCCACCAGGCAATCGACTACTCCAGGCTGGTTCTTCTCCGATTTACCAAGTTTATCTCCAAAAATTTTGTGAACACTCGGCCGGCGCAGGTCGCCATCGACTAACAAGACACGGAAACCTTGCTGCGCGAGGGAGAGGGCGTAGTTCACACTGGTGAAACTTTTGCCTTCATTCGGCAGCGCGCTGGTAAATAGGAAAACACGGCGTTCCACTTCCGGGCCGAGCAAAGAAAGAGCGGCCCGCAAGTTCCGAAACCCTTCGGCAATCACGCCTCCGGGCGCTTCGTGCACCAATCGATACTTGGCCGCTTCACGGGGATGAGAGCGTTTGTCGTCCGTTGGTTCGGCTTCGCTCGATTTCGTTTCGGGAATCGCCGCCAGCACGGGCAAACCCAGGACTGCTTCTGCTTGATCGACGGTCTTGATCGAGCGATCGAGCGCATCTGCCCCAAAAACGAAAGCCAACCCCACCGCTAACCCTCCAAGCAGGCCAAACAGGATGGTCTTTCCCGGCACCGGGCTAACTGGCGAACGCGGCACAACCGCGTGCTCCGCCACGCTGACCGCGTTCGCTTTCACATCCTTCGTCAGGTCAGTGGATTTGATTTGGCGCAGGACGCTTTCGTAAAGAGCGCGATCACTCTCGGCCTGGCGGGCAAGTTCCTGGTAGCCGATGGCAGCACGATTTAAAGCTACCGCGGTTCCTTGTTGTTCGTGCAACTGGCTTTGCAGGTTTGCTTCGGTGGTTTTGGCTTGAGCAATCGCGTTTCGTAACAATGGTGGTTGCGCTTTGGCGGCGCGTCGGAGCGCTTCGTTCGCTTCGCGCAGAGCGGCCTTGGCAGCCATCATGCGCGGATGTTTGTCCTTGTAACGAAGCGCGAGGGTGCCGATCTCGGCCTGGATGGTAGTGACATTGCGCCGAGCTTCAGCGACCAGCGCCGAGGCCGAGATACTCGGGATGGCTACCAATTGATCGATATCGTCGCCCGCCTGTTCGATCTGTTGTAGCTCACCTTCGAGCCGCAGGCGATCGGTCTTGGCCGCGGTAAGCTTGCTACTTAGGTCCTGTAGCTTGTCTTCCACAATTCCACCGCGCGTTCCGCCCGCGCCGGAGCCGCTGCCGGTTTGACTACCAGTGGAGGTGGTGCCGCCGCCGAGTTGCAACGCGTCCGGAGTTTTTTCTTTGAAGTCGGCAACGGCTGCTTCGCTCTTTTGCAGGTTAGCTTTCAGGCGCTCTTCTTCCTCCAGCAAATAACGCAAGGTATCCTGGCTAAAGGAGGCGCGGCGCTCGATGGAGTTGCGGATATATTCGCGACCAACCGCCTCAGCCAGGCGCTGCGCCATCACGGGATCGCCGTTGGTAACATAAAGGTCAATCAAACGCGTGCCGCGCCGAATAGTAGCCTTTACCATTCCTGAAAGCGCGCCGGCCAATGCTTCTTCCAGTGGAGTGAAATTCATTCCCTCGACGAGATTTGGCTGAGTGCGCAAGGATGGGTTAGTCTTCGCCGGCGAAGGTGTGGCGGGCGCACTTCTGGCTCTGCCAAGCAATGCCTTGCCGTTGTCATCGGCCAAACCTTCCGCGCGAATCACGCGCGCGAGCATCTGGCGGTTAGTCAAATTTTGTTCGATCGTGCGGAGCGCTTCCTGGCTGGCCAGGAACATGGAACGCATGCGCATGGGCGAATCCTCCCCGGTCACAAAGGTCGGTTCCTGGAAATCGACTTCGAGGACGGCGTGCGATTGATAGGTTTTCGGTGTTTTGCCGAGATAGCCGAGCGCAATGAAAAGACCGGCGATCAAGCAAAGCGCGACGATCCAGATGCGCTCGAGCAAAGCGTGGAAAAATTGGCGCAGATTAAAACCGCGCTGCGGCTCGAGCATGACGTCGATTGCCGGATTAAGGGGGCGAGAAGGAGACGCGGGGGGCGTAGTCATGGAGCGACGACAATTCTACTACAGAGCGAAGAGAAGCGCATTAGCAGAAATTAGAAGATGCTTTCGCCGACGGTAACTGTGTCGCCGGGCAAAACAGTAAAGCCGGCGCCGCTTCCGCGCGCGAGTCGTTTGGCATCTACCTTGACGATCTCATCACGACCGCTGGCGCGCCGCCGCACACTGACGCGTTCCGGCGCGGCGATACGAGTGTAACCGCCGGCCATGGCGACCGCTTCGAGCAGGTCCACGCCCTCGGGGCTGCCATCGGGCATTTCGTAACTACCGGGGCGATTGACCTGACCCAGCATGGTGAAGCGGCGTTTGGCGTAACCCACCAGCATGACGTTGACACGCGGATTGACCAGATAATCGCGACCATACATTTGAGTGAGTCGCGCTGCCGCCTGGGTCAGGCTGAGGCCGGCGAGATGAACCGAACCCAGCAAAGGCACGGCGAGATTACCTTCGGCATTGAGACGGCCGCTGGTGCGCAACTCGTCTTCGCCGAAAACATCGACCGCGATCTGATCGTTCGCGCTCAGGACATAACCCGAGGGTGCGCTCACGCCGGCGGGAAGAGATTGGTTGGTGGTAAAGTTAGTCGAAGGGGTGGGTAGAAATGTGGGCCGCGCAGGCTCGGCCCGTGCGGCGCTGGAGGGCGCGGGCGATTGCGCGAAAGCCGCGCAGCTAACAAGAAATAGGCAAAGGAAGAATCGTTTAACCATGGTTAGAAGGTGAGGGTGGAACGCAGACCGATTTGATTATCGTAGAAACTGAATTGCGCCAGGTCGCTGGCGTCTTCGCGATAGAGATAGTAAAAGCCGAAGGTCCAGAAACGGGTGATGTTCAAATCCACCGCCGGTTCGAAATAAAAGTAATTGTCTGCTCTGGTGCCGCTCACGTCATTGATTGTACTAAAATAGCTCGATTTCGAATAGCCCAAGTTTACACTTAAGTAAATGCGGTGGAAAAAGCGCTGCATGACATTGAGATTGATCGTGTAGGAACCGTAATCCTGCCCGGCGGTGGAAGCCGAGGTATTGGTTCGCCCACTGCCGCTGAGCATAATATTGGTGCCATCAAAAGGTTGATACATCACCGCCAGCTCATAGACGGGCGCAAAATAATTGCCACGGCCAGTCCCAAACTGGCGCACTTCCACGCCACCGGATGCGCTCAGGCTCAACTTGCCGCCCGGAATGTAGTTTATTCGCAGATTTAGCTGCTCGAAAGTTTCGCCGGAGTTTGCCTGATCCGAAGTGGTATAGCCGAGAGTCACGCCCGCGCCGAGAGTGAGCTTGGGACTGTAAACGTAATTGAAGAACAGGTTACTGTTAATGGATTGCGAGCTAATCAGGTTGTTGTCCTGATAATCGGAGACCGAGTAGCTGGCGTTGCTGCTTAGATAACTCTTGCCGCTGAGGTCGTAGCTGGCGCTGAGGTTGGAAGTGTAAGTGTTGACCGCTGCGCTGCCGCCTGCATCCGTATTGGCCTGGACACCGGTCGTATTCGACAAATTGTTAATGCTCGTGCCATCAAGGATGCGTACATCTTCACTCAGACCAACGGAAAGCTTTCCAAACCGGTGCTGTCCCGACAACCGAATCAGGTGCTCGACCGCGTTGCGGCTGGACGTTTTCGCAAACAAATAAATGCTGGCAATATAATCAAAGCCGAGGGAGTTAAAGCTATCGCTGCCCACGTCGCCGAAGCCGAGATGAATGCCCGGCTCGATCGCGGTGTAGAAATCCGAAACGCGCTGGGAGTGGCTAATGTTGATGTTGTCGTCGTACACTTCGCGCACAGTCACCCCGAAGCTGTATCGAAATCGGCGCACGTTTTCGTGNNGATTAAGACCGCTGGTAACGACCTGCACTTCGGATTGGGAAGGCAGCTCCGGCTCGCTGAAGGTTGGTCGCGGCTCGGGCGCAGTGGGAATAGGAATGGGTGTTGGTTCTATCTCCGGCAGTTGCTGGGCACAAGTGATCGCGGCGAAGCAAACCAGACCGCAAACGATGGCAGCGGCATTCCACGAGAAAAGCATTTCGATTTTCACCAGGGCGGAAGCTGCCGCCTTTCCTCAAACTCGAACTGCAACAGATGCTCGACTCGAAAGCAATCGCCATAATCGGATTTCGTCGCGATCGGATCGGGGGAGGCGTGATGCGCGCCGCTCGCATCGACGCGAATGCGTTCGTGCGGCCAAATGGTGCTTGTGTGATCGGCTTTCGCCGGCGCCACATCGACGTGGCCGCGCGCGCAAAAAACCTCCAGCGAATCCGCGCGCGCATCGACCAGGAAAAGCGCAGCCGAGCCAGCATCAATTTTCGCGCGCGACGTTTCCAGATGCAGCTGGGACGTGCTGAAAAGATGTTCGTCGAGCCGCACAATCATTCGCCCGGCGCGCAGTTGAGCCCTGGCAATGCGCTCGCGCATGCCGTCGGCGGTCTCGTTGCCATCAATCGCGATCTTCAAATCTGTGATCGCCAGCGCGCTCTTTGAATCGACGCGTGCGAGCAACCCTGGAAGCAAAGCAAGGTCAAGGAAACTGTCGAACGCCGTTTCGACGGTGGATCCGCGAAAAATATTTTCGCCGGCAAAGACCGGGCGAGTTTCGCCTTTGGCGGTGACGAAAGCGTTCCTGCCATCCAGCACCATGGCGCCCGGACGATGGGTGGAAATTCTCTCGCACCCAGCAGGAAGTAGCAGCACTGGCAGCAGCAGGATAAATCGAAAACGACCTCGCATGTCCGCGCGGTAGGCAGGGCAGGTCGGCGCCGCTGGCCGATCGAGCCGGCTAATGCTTCTTCGGCGTCGGCTTGGGAGTGGGCGTCGGCTTAGGCTTGGGCGTCGGCTTGGGAGTAGGCGTCGGCTTCGGAGTGGGTTTAGGCGTCGGCGATTTCTTGGGCGTAGGAGTTGGTTTGGGAGTCGGTGTCCGCTTGGGAGTCGGCGTTGGCTTGGGCGTTGGCGATTTCTCAGGCGAACGAGACGATTTGTCCTTGTTCTTGTCGCTGCTCGATTCTCCGCTGGAAGCGTGAAGCCAGAGCGAACTTACGGCGACAACAATGGCGATAAAAATACTGAGGAATTTAGGACGATGGCGAAGCTTCATTGGGGGTAGAGGGGCTAAAACGCGAATGGTAGAAGATTCAGCTTGCGCATACAACATAAAATTAGGGACTTTTGCAATATTAATTTCCTCCGCTTTCTGCTCGATCTCGATCGAGGTTCCTCCCTTTTTCTGAACCGCGCAGCACAGCACTACCCCGCTTTCGACCAGACAGTGGTCGTCCTCAGTAACAGCGATCTAGTTAAAGGCGGCGTTCTCCTGGCGCTATTCTGGGGACTCTGGTTCGGACGCGCCCGCGACCTGACCGCCGCGCGACAACATCTCCTGGCTGGGCTCGCCGGCTCGCTCGTCGCGCTCGGCATTGCGCGGGCGCTCTCCTATTTGCTCCCGCATCGTCTCCGGCCCTTGCTTGAACCCGACTTGCATTTTTTGCCGCCCTCGGGCCTGCCCGATCAATCAAACTGGACCAACTGGAGTTCCTTTCCCAGCGATCACGCCGCACTTTTCTTTGCAATTGTCTGCGGGCTCTGGTTTGTCTCGGCGCGCATTGGTTGGGCGGCGCTTGTTTATTTACTGTTGGTTGTTATTTGGCCGCGGCTTTACGTCGGGATCCATTATCCGAGCGATGTGCTCGCTGGCGCGGTTATCGCCTGGCTCTGCGTATTCCTGCTTGATCGACGGTCGCTGCGCGCGCGTTGGACCGGCCCGGTCCTTCGCACCTTGGAAGATTTTCCCGCCCTTGGCTACACCATCTTTTTCCTGCTCACATTCCAGATAGCGACACTTTTCTGGGACGTTCGGATTTTTCTCAGCTATTTCGGATTCTCCACCTAGAGCGCGGTAACAGTTGTACAAATCCGCAGCGCGTACGGGAGTCGAACC
>QHBL01000337.1:0-549 GCA_003244125.1 Chthoniobacterales bacterium | reverse complement strand
TAACCACTAGACGAACGCGCCAGCTTCGACGGCAGAAAGAATAACGCGGGCACTGCGCGCAGCAACATTTACTGGGGCAAAGGCGGCTCCGGCGCCTTCGCTGGTTTCGGGGTCGGCGAAGGCGCGGCGGTGGGAGAGGGGCGCACTCGATTTTGCGCCGTGCCGTTCAAATGCGCCGCTTTTTGTCCGTCGATATAACTTTTTAGCTCCGCTGAATCCGCCTTCGCCCGCATCCGGTCGTAGTACTTAGTGTAATAAGCGCGGAGCCGGTCGCGTTTTTCCAGATCAGTGCGAGCAGAGTTCGCTTTGTTTCGCATCGCTACAAGATCGGCATCGTCGGTGGTGCGATTCGATAAATCTCGCAGCCCGCGCCGCATGCGCGCTTCATCGGCCTCTTTGCCGAGCGAGCTCTGTTTGAACATCTGATCGAGCTCTTCCAGCGAAGGCATTGCCGGTACCGGTGGGGAAGCAGTCGCGGGCGTCGCCGTCGCGGAAATTGCGGGCGCCGGAGTCGCACCCGCTTCGAGCGACGGCTGGGGCGAGCTGGAG
>QHBL01000401.1:867-8133 GCA_003244125.1 Chthoniobacterales bacterium | reverse complement strand
GTCATTCCGAGCGAAGCCGAGGAATCTCTATCTATCAATGATTAGAGATGTCTCCACTCCAGTCGACATGACAAGAGATCGCCTCATCGTTGCGCTGGACGTCGGCACGCGCGCGGAAGCGATTTCGCTCGCGCTCGAGCTTGGGCCATTCGCGAGCTGGATGAAAATCGGGCTCCAGCTTTTCATCGCGGAAGGTCCTGATCTCGTCCACGCCATCCGCGAAACTGGCGCGAAAGTGTTTCTCGATCTCAAGCTGCACGACATTCCGAATACGGTCGCGCGCGCGGTCGAATCAGCCGCGCGGCTGGATGTGCAGATGCTCACCCTCCATCTGGCTGGCGGCGGCGAAATGATTCGCGCGGCCGTCAGCGCCGCGCCCGCGTCTTTGCTTTTGCTTGGTGTGACGGTGCTGACGAGCGCCGATGACGCGATGTTGCACGCAATCGGAATCAACGAGGAAGTCTCCACTCAGGTGACGCGCTTGGCGAAGCTGGGAGTTGGGAATGGAATCGGCGGTCTCGTCAGCAGCGCTCACGAGATCTCCGCGAATCGCCAAACGCTCGGCGCCGAGTCAAAGCTCGTTATTCCTGGAATCCGCCCGCATTTGTCCGAAGGGCATGATCAAAAGCGAAGGATGACGCCGCGCGACGCAATCGCGGCCGGCGCCGATTACCTCGTCATCGGTCGGCCAATTACGCGCGCGCAAAATCCCGCCCAAGCGGCGCAGCAAATCCTTCAGGAGATGGAAAGCTGAACCCGCTGTTGTCGGAGCTGGCAGTTATCGACGACCCTGTGCCTCGCCTTGCTGCGTTGAACATGGCCATCGATGAAGTGCTGCTGCGAACAACGCCCAAGCCGCTCCTCCGCTTTTATCGCTGGCGCGAACAGTCTGTCTCGTTTGGATATTTCGATCGCTTCGAAGAAGCGCATCAGTTTGCGGGCGGGCGGGCGCTCGTTCGGCGGTGGACTGGCGGTGGCATTGTGCCGCACGGCGAGGATGTCACGTATTCGGTCATGATTTCGCCAGGTGAGTCTGCCTTCCATCTTTCTTCGCCGGAGATCTACCGGCGGATTCACGAAGCCATCGGCGCCGTTCTGCGCAAATCTGGAGTGAATACTGAAGTGGTCGCGACCGCCGCGCCGCGTATTTCGGCGGCATGTTTCGCCAATCCCGTCGCGGCCGACCTCGTAGAAGACAATCGGAAGATCGCCGGCGCGGCTCATCGGAAAACGCGGGGCGGTCTGCTGCATCAGGGAAGCATCCAGCGAAACGATTTGGATGAGAGCTTTCGAGAACAACTTGCCTCAGCGCTGAGCAGCAACGTTGAACCGGCAGACATGAGCACAGGCGTCCTCGAAGCAGCCGAAAAGCTCGCGGCCGATCGATACGCGACCGAGACCTGGCTCCGCCGCCGCTGAGCGCTGTAGCTTTGACATTGAAATCCGGCCTTCTATTCTGAAACAGTGGAAGTGTCCCTGCGCTCGACCGCTCCGCGGGTCAATCCATTAATGCGAGTGACGGCGCTGGTGCAGCCGCAGCTCGACGAAGTTTCAGCACGGATCGCGCGGCAGGCGGAGGCGTTTGATCCGGCGATCGAAGGCTACGTCAATTACGCGCTGCAAAGCGGTGGGAAACATTTGCGGCCATTGCTGGCGCTGCTCTCCGCGCGCGCCTGCGGCCCCATCACCAACGCGCACATCGATCTCGCGGTCATCGTGGAGCTAATTCACCTCGCCACCCTCGTGCACGACGACATCATGGATGAAGCCGAGCGACGCCGGAACCAGCCGACAATAAATGCGCGCTGGGGAAATGCGCTCAGCGTTCTTCTTGGCGACGCGCTCTTCGCGCATGCGCTCGACCTTTCCACGCGGTTCGACGACGCGGAGATCAGCCGTGCTATCTCACGCGCGACGCGCGACGTTTGCACGGGCGAGATCATCCAGACGCAGCGCCGCTTCGATCTGCACCTGGCAGTGGAGGAATATTTCCGCATCATTGAGCTAAAGACGGCAACGCTCTTCGCGGTGGCGGCCGAGTTGGGAGCGAAGTTAAGCGATGCGCCGGCGGAGCAGGTCGAGGCACTGGCGCAGTTTGGGCGAAACCTCGGCGCCGCCTACCAGATTTATGATGACTGCATCGATCTCGCCGGTCGCGAAAGCGATTGCGGGAAAACGCTTGGGACTGACTTGCGCAAAGGCAAAATGACGCTGCCGATGTTGCAACTTTTGCGCAATGCTTCCGCTCTGGAGAAGGAGCGTTATTGCCAGCTTATTTTAGAAGGCGACACGGCGTCGATCAATGTGCTGTTGCAAACGAGCTGCGCCCGGGCACTCGACACTTCGCTCACTGCGGGATTGGAGCGCCTGCGCCAAGCGCGACAACATCTGGACGAGCTCCCTTCCTCGCGCGCGGCCGCGCCTTTGCACGCTCTCGCGGACGCCATTGGCGGGATGCTGCAATCGTTGCGCGGCACGAACGCGTAACCGCGCGTTCCGAAATGTCTTCGGTCAAGATTCGCGAGCTGCCGGCGGAAGACCGGCCGCGTGAGAAGCTCTGGCAACGCGGCGCGGATGCGCTAACCGACCGGGAGCTGATCGCGATCTTGCTGCGCACCGGGGTTCCGGGAAAGAACGCGGTGGAAGTGGGCGGCGAAATCCTCGCGCGCTATCGGACTTTGAACGGGCTCTGCCGCGCGAGCGCGAAGGAGTTGGCGAAAATCCACGGCGTGGGGCCCACCAAAGCGGTGCAGTTAGCGGCTGCGTTCAAACTCGCCGATCGCATGGCGAAGGAGAAAATCTCGCCGCAGAAGATTGATTCGCCGCAATTGGTTAACGAGTTCTTCGGCGCGGAATTGCGCGCCCTGCAAAAGGAATCGCTCCGCGTTTTGCTGCTTGATACACGATACCACCTGATCGCCGCGGAAGAGATTTCACGCGGCAGTGTGAACGAAAGCATCGCGCACCCGCGCGATGTTTTTCGTCCGGCGCTGCTTGCTTCGGCTTACGCGGTCATCGTGGTGCACAATCACCCTTCGGGCGATCCTTCACCCAGCTCGGCGGATCACAGTCTTACGCGTCGCCTCGGGGAAGCAGCAGAGCTTATGCAAATCAAGTTGCTCGATCACGTCATCATCGGCTCGCCCGCGGAAGGACGCGAAGCCTATTACAGCTTCAAGGAAGCGGGCGTGCTTTGATGATTCATTCGAGCGCGATCGTCGGAGCCGGCGCGCAGATCGGCGCCAATGTGGAGATCGGTCCGCACACGATCCTCGGCGATGAGGTCACAGTCGGTGACGACACAATCATCGGGGCGAACGTTGTCATCGAAGGGGAAGTGCAAATCGGGCGCGGGAATCGCATCGGACACGGCGTGCTCATCGGCGGTGAGCCGCAGGATGTGAGTTTCTCGGCTGAGACGAGGAGCCGGGTGGAAATCGGCGACCGAAATTTGATTCGCGAATACTGCACGATTCATCGCGGAACGAAAGACGGCAGCGCCACCACCATAGGCAACGAGAACTTTCTCATGACGGGCGCGCATATCGGTCATAACTGCACGGTCGGCAACAACGTCGTTATCGCGAACAATGTCCTCCTTGCCGGCTACGTCTCGTTAGCTAACAACGCTTTCATTGGCGGGGGAACAACTCTTCACCAATTCACGCGGGTGGGCCGGCTCGTCATGGTGCAGGGCAGCTCCGGCTTCGGAAAAGATTTGCCTCCATTCACGCTCGCGGCCGAGCGCAACGCAATCTTCGGATTGAATGTCGTCGGGTTGCGCCGCGGCGGATTTACCGCAGTGCAACGCGAGGAAATCAAGCGCGCGTTCAAGTTGCTTTACTTAAGCGGACTCAACACCAAACAGGCGCTGGAGAAATCGCGCGAGCTGAAGTGGACGGAACTCGGGCGTGAGTTTTTCGAGTTTGTGGAAGAGGCGCTGAAGGGGCGCGGGGTCTGTCCATACCATCGCTCAACCGAATAGTCATCCCGAGCGCAGCGAAGCGGAGCCGAGGGATCCCGCCGCGGAAGCTTGAAGGTTACTTCCACGGGATCGCTCGACTTCGCTCGGGATGACCGGAAGCGCGAGCAGCGCCAGCATGCGGCCCGTGCGACCTTTCTCGGCCCGATACGAATAGTAGTGCTCGAGATCGCACGCGGTGCAGATGCCGCTGTCGTGAATTTCACCGACACCAGCCGCGCGACATTGCGCCACGATCTGCGCCGCAAAATCGATTTCGTAATGCGGCGGGCGAATGCATGGGCTGAGTTGCACGACTAGGTCGGCAGCTTTCACACCGAAGCGATCGTGCAGCAGCTCGATGGCGTTAGTGGCGATGCCGAGCGCGCTTCCTTTCTTGCCGGAGTGCACAAGGCCAATGGCGCGGCGATGTCGATCGGCGAGATAAACGGCACAGCAATCAGCGACATAAATCCCGAGACAGACATCCGGCTGATTTGTGATGAGGCCGTCGCAATCCTCGAAGCAGTGGTCGCTCGTCAGCGGCGCCTCGATGACAGCGATTTGATTTCCGTGAACCTGCCGCGCGGTAGCAAAGGCGTGGCATTCGAGGCCGAGCTCGCCCCGCGCGCGACGATGCACTTGGTCGAGATTCGCCAGCACCATCGCTTTGTCGTTAGACAACTCGACGCCGGGAACACGCCGCACAAAACCGTGCGGCAACTTCATCTCATGGAGCGGCCGGAACCGATCGATGGGCAGCTTGCTACTTTCCAACCGATTGGACGCGCGTGCGCTGCTTCGCGGTCGTCTTGACCGCGCAATCGCCATTCAGCGGCAACGGCGACGGCTTGGGCGCAGGAGTCGGTTTGGCATCGGTGCGCAGTTTTCGTCGAGTCGATGGCTCATCCAGGCAAAGGGAATACTTCACCTCGCTGGCGGTGACGCGATCGAAATCGGCCACGGCCGCATTGTAAGTGAAGAGCGCCTGAAGTTGGGTCGAGCGCGCCGTCGTTAGCTGCACTCGCGCATCGAGTACTTCGAGCTGCGTGCCTGCGCCGGCATCGAGTCGCGCTTGAGCGAGACGCAATGCTTCCGCCGCCTGCTCCACATTTTTCTCCTGGCTCTGAATCAGCTCGCGCCCCTGGATGATGTTGGAATAAGCCTGCTGCACTTCGAGTTCCACCTGGCGCGTGTCGTCATCGAGCGTGATCTTCGATTCATCCAGAATCGCCTGCGACTGCTTCAATCGCCCATAGGTCGCGCCCCAGTCCCAGATCGCCCAGCTGCCGGTCGCGCCGAGGACATAGCCGCTGCGCGCTTCGCGAATGTTGTCCGTCAAGGGCGAGCTGCGGAATTCCGGCCCGGCCGAGACGTTGATCTGCGGGAAAAAACCAGAGCGCGCAACGCTGACCTGCGCGCGGTTCGACAGGACCTGCGCCTTCTGCTGTTTCAAAAACGGGCGGTTTTCTTTCGCCGTGGCGATTGCTTGCGTAATCGACATCGGCCGCGGGACAAAGTTCAGTTGGCCCACCGCCTCCAGCGGCGCGTTGTCTCCGCGGGCGGGATCGAAATCGAGCCCAAGCGTTTTCGCCAGTTGCAGCTGCGAAATGCGGTAATTGTTGCGCGCGCTGATCAGCTGCGGGTATTGGTTCGACAACGCGACTTGCGCCTGGAGCACATTGAAGCGCGGCACCGTGCCGGCCTCGAATCGGTTTTGCTGGTCCTGCAACTGACTCTGGAGCAGTTGCACCGATTCTTCCTGCACGCCGATAAGCGCGCGATTCAACAGCACCTGATAGAACTGCTGGCGCACGGTGGCAACGATCTGGTCGATGGCGTTGCGGAAGGCGTAATAGGAACTGTCGCGCTGGAAATCGGCGGAATTGATTTGTGAAATGATGCGCCCGCCGGCGAACACGACCTGCGTCGCGGCGATGGAAAGCGTGTAGCTGCGCTCGCTGCCGAACGAACTGGAGAAGTTGTTCACGCCCGTGCCACCGCTGATGTTTTGGAGATGAGGATCGATATCGGTAAAGTTCGCGGTGGCGTTCACCTGCGGCAGGATGGCGGCGCGCATCTCGATATAAAGACCTTTGGTGCGCTCGATCTCCTGGCGCGCGCGCAGGATGTCGGGATTCTGCTGGAGCGCGGTCAGGACTGCTTCTTCCAGAGTGAAACGGCGCGGGGCCCGACTGCCGATGGCCGGACCGCCGCCGGCATTGAGATTAATCACACCAAGGGCAGCGAGGAAAAGCGCTGCCCGATAAATACACTTCGTTCGCATCTTGTTGAGAGCAGGAAACCGCGGACTCTAGCTAAGCCGCAGGCTAATGCCAATTAACAGTGCACTGGCTGCGCGAAGATTCCTTCTTTTGACAGACGTTGTAGATCTTCGTGTAGATTTGCAGCCAGGCTTTTTGTTCCGATGGCGTCAGGTGAGCCATTAACTTTATCAGATTCTCCACCATCTCCTCGCGTATGCGGTGGACCAGGGCCGAGCCTTTGGCGGTGATACAGACCATCACCTTGCGCCGGTCTTCACGCGCGCTCGAGCGCGTCACATAACCGAGGTTCTCCAGGCGCGCGACCAATCCGCTCGCTGCTGCCGTGGTGTGCCCCATTTTCTGCGCGATAGCCGACATCGTCAGCACTTCCTTTTGATCCAGCGCGCCGAGGAGGAAATATTGCGGAAAGGAAACGTTACCCGGCGCGAGCTCCTGAGAAAGATGCAGCAGAAAACAGCGCTGCATTTCCATGATGATGTGGGTGAGTCGTTCCGCGTCTGCCCGAAATTGCCCTGTAGTGGGTTCGGCCGACGCTGTTTCCGCATTCACTAATAACAGACTAGAAATGTGAGCTGTTTCTGTCAAGGAACACAGCTTGGGCGTCGCTTTCACTATGAAATGAGCGATACCGTCACTTCACTCCCCTCCTCCAGCTTCTCTCCCGCTGAAACGCGCAGCAACGCGTTCGCCTGGGCGAGACCAAAGAGCGCATGCGACTCCTGCCGGCCGGCAATGGTGAAACGCCCGTCCTTCAATTTCCCACGAAGATAATGCGGCCGCTTTTCATCTCCGGCCACATCCTGCGCAAGCCGCGCGAGCGATCGTGGCAACTCCAGCTCCCGCTCCGTCGCGCCCATCATCCGCAACAACGCCGGCCGCACGAAAACCATGAACGTCACGAACGATGACACCGGATTTCCCGGCAAACCGAAGATCGCACAGCCCTCGTGTGTGCCGAAGAGGAACGGTTTGCCCGGTTTGATCTTGACCTGCCACAGGTCGATCTTCGCGCCGACT
>QHBL01000401.1:0-856 GCA_003244125.1 Chthoniobacterales bacterium | reverse complement strand
ATAATCAGAGCATCAGCTTGCACTGCTTCTTCCAGGACGGCCCGCACCGTTGGCAAATCATCAGCACAATGCCGCTGCATGATGACCTTCGCGCCGGTGCGCTGCGCGAGGGCCGAGAGCATCACCGCGTTCGATTCGTAAATTTCCCCACGTCGCAGTTTGCGCCCGGCGGCGACGACTTCATCACCTGTGGTGACAACGGCAACACGTGCGCGTTTGAAAACCTCAACCTCGGCAATTCCCTGCGAGGCAAGCAAGCCGAGCGTCGCCGGCCTAAGCCGCTCGCCCCGCTCCAGAATCGTTTGCCCGATAATCAGGTCGCCGCCGGCCTTGCGAACGAAATCTCCCCGCGCCGTCGTCTCCGCATTGATGACAATTTCGTCGCCTTCGCGAGTCGTCTCCTCCTGCATCACCACCGCGTCAGCTCCTTCCGGAACCGGTGCGCCGGTAAAAATCCGCACAGCCTCACCCGGGCCAAGCCGTAGATCGCGCGCCGCTCCCGCCGGCTGTTCGCCGATGACCTGGAGCCTGGCGCCGGACCGAGCGTCGTTAGCTCTCACCGCGTAACCATCCATCGCGGAATTGTCCAAAGGCGGCACGGCAATCGTGGCCAGCAATTCGCGAGCTGCAAAACGATCGAGAGCATCTCCCAAAGGCGCCTTCTCGAAACCACGCGGCGAGACCAGTTGCAAAATTCGCGCGCGCGCCGGTTCCTCGCCGATCATGTGAAAGAGATCAATCAGCAATCAGCAATCAGCAATCGCGATTCACCGATCACCATTCACGGTTGGCAATCTGAGCGCCCGCGGCATATTCTCGCCGCGACCAACTTCGGTGAGGTGGCTGAGTGGTCGAA
>QHBL01000090.1:2991-9608 GCA_003244125.1 Chthoniobacterales bacterium | reverse complement strand
CGCGGTGAAGCGGAGCCGTGGGAGGTCGAAGAGCAGCGCTACGAATGGAAAGCCCCGTCAGCGTGTGTGTCTGATCCTGACGATGAGGAGATCGCGGCGCACAAAGGACACCCGCCAGCCGGGCAGGGAGGCACGCATTGAAGAAACCGTTCGGCGGCGCGTTCGAAGCGCCGCACAGCCACGAACATCATCTCGGCCCGATGCAGCGAATGCCCGGGCCGATGCGTCGCTATTCCGAAAATGAGGAGATTGATTATCTGATCGTCGGAGTGGGTGCGGCCGGCGGGGTTTTGCTGCAACGGCTCGCGCGCGCCGGCTTCCGCGTCGTTGGTTTGGAAGCCGGACCATTCTGGGACACGGAGCGCGATTGGGTGAGCGACGAAAAGGGTTCGCACCAACTTTATTGGGAAGACATGCGCATTACCGGCGGCTCGAATCCGCTCGTCTTTGGCGCGAACAACAGCGGCAAAGGCGTCGGCGGCGGTTCGGTGCATTGGGCCGCGTTTACTCCGCGCTTTCATCCGTCTGACTTCGAAGTGTACACACGCGACGGCGTCGGTGCGGACTGGCCGATTTCGTACTGGGATTTGAAGCCTTATTACGAACTGCTTGAGCTCGAAATGCCTGTCGCCGGGCCAGCATGGTATCCGTGGGGCGATCCGCATGGGTATGCCTACGGTGCGCATCCAATGGGTGAAGTCGGCAACACGCTCATCCGCGGCTGCACCAAACTTGGCATCGGCGTCAGCGCCGGCGGACCGGTCGCGATTCTTTCCGGCTCGCGAAATGATCGACCGCACTGCATCTATCGCGGGTTCTGTATTCAAGGATGCAAAGTCGGCGCGAAAGCGAGCACGCTCATTACTCACGTGCCAGATGCGGTCCGCAGCGGCGCGGAGATTCGTGACCGCTCGATGGTGAATCGCATTCACCTCGGGCAAAACAATCGAGTCACGGGCGTGAGTTATTTCGACCGTGAGGGCGGCCAGCATTTCCAAAAAGCGAAAGCAGTCATCGTCTCGGGTTATGCGATTGAGACGCCGCGTTTGCTCCTAAATTCCGCCTGCGCCGGACATGAGAATGGGCTGGCGAACTCGAGCGACACGGTCGGCCGTTACCTGATGGCGCAGGCCGGGACGGTGGTGCTCGGGCGCTTCGATGAACTCGTTAGGATGTACAAAGCGCCGCCCGCGCACGCGCTGACGGAAGAATTTTACGAGACGGATCCGAAGCGCGATTTCGCGCGCGGGTTCGCGATTCAAACGGTCGGCCCGTTGCCGATTGCCTTCGCCAAACAAATGATGGCCGCGCGCGGCGCGTGGGGCTGGGGAATGCGGCGCGTGATGATGGATTATAATCATTGGTGCCCCCTTGGCTTGCTCGGCGAAATTCTGCCCTGGCCTGATAACCGCGTCACGCTTTCCGACGAGCGCGATCAATTCGGAATTCGCGTCCCGCACATCAGCTTCAGTCTGCGCGAGAACGACAAGAAGCTGATCGAATTCGCGAGAAACAAAACTGAGGAAGTGATGCGCGCCGCCGGCGCGACCGAAACAGCACACGAAGCGCGCTACGCCCATCTCGTCGGCGCGGCGAGGATGGGCAGCGATCCGGCGACCTCAGTCGTTGATCGTTACGGACGCACGCACGAAATCCCAAATCTCTTTGTCTGCGATGGCAGCGTCCTGCCGACACAAGGCTCCGCCAATCCTGGCCTAACGATCCAAGCGCTGGCCGCGCGCACCGCCGATTACCTGATCTCGCAAGGCGCGAGCGTCTTCAACTCCGACAAACGCGACATGACTCCGCCGCCCATCCGGCCGCAGCTTTCTCCGCCAGGCACGCACAGAAAAGGCGTTCCGCGATTGGCATGAACCAAAATTAACCGAAGCAATACCTCATGGAAACACAACTCGTTACCCGGCGTGTCATCGAACTCGGCGCGCTCCTCCTTATCGGCGACGGTATCATGGGCCTGATCAAGCCGCGGTGGCATTCGCTCCTCTGGCATTTCGGACCGGAGCTGGTGCGCGCAACGACAGAAAAGCTGGCGGAACATCCGCAGACCGCGCGCGGGATTTACGCGGCAGAAGTGGCGTTCGGCATTTTGATCGCATCGCGTCAGACGCCGGAGATCGAGTGAACCGACTGGCTGAGCCGCGAAACGCTAGCGCCGTCGATTCCGGTGCGCTCGAGCACGACCTGCGCGGCAAGATACGCGGTGAAGTGCGCTTCGATGCCGGCAGCCGCGCGCTCTACGCGACGGACGGCTCGAACTACCGCGAGGTGCCGGCCGGCGTCGTCATTCCGCGCGATGTTGAGGACGTCACGCAAGGGATTCTGACCGCGAAGCGGCATGGCGCGCCGATCCTTTCGCGCGGGGGCGGCACGAGTCTCGCCGGTCAGTGCTGCAACGTCGCCGTGGTGATGGACATGACGAAATACTTCCATGAGTTCATTGCGATTGACCCGCAGAAACGGCTCGCGACCGCGCGGCCGGGCATTGTGCTCGATAATTTCCGCGCACGAGCAGCGAAGCACGGACTCACGTTTGGTCCCGACCCGGCGACGCACAATCGCTGCACGATCGGCGGCATGATCGGCAATAACTCGTGCGGCGTGCATTCCGTGATGGCGCAATTTGCCGGCACCGGCGCGCGGACTTCCGACAACCTGGAGGCGCTCGAAGTTTTCACCTACGACGGGCTGCGGATGCGCGTCGGTAAAACGAGCGAGCAGGAGCTCGCGAGCATTGTCCGTGGGGGCGGTCCGCGCGCGGACATTTATCGGAAACTAAACGCGCTTCGCGACAAATACGCGTCCCCTCCCTGAGAGGCGGGCAGTTTCAGGAACCTGTCAAAATCCTTCGCAGGTCATCCGAGGAGGCGGAAAGCCGGACTGAGAACACTGGAGAAAGAACGGGCAGGCGCTGTCGATGCATCGGGCAGGGAAGCAGTCATATCCAGGTGCAATTCATCCGGAAGGATGGCGGACAGGGAGCAAACTCTTCTCCGCTGTCCGTGCAGTTTCTTTTGATACTCCTTTTGATACTGCAGCGTGTTTTTCAGCCAAATGGAGCTAAACGGAGTTGCATCAAAACACGGATTTTACCTATGAAAATTGATGTGAGCACGAATTGGCTAAACCGGGCAAAAACGCCCGTTTAAAATTATGAGTCCCCTGCTCTAACCGCTGAGCTACAGGCCCGTTTCGTCGAGGCAAAAGCGTATTCGCATTTCGCGCGATGACCAACCACGAAAGCTTTCGGGGCGTCCTCTAACTTCGAACGGTCTGCTACAACGCGGATTTTCGGACATGCGTGCTCGGAAGCGCGAGCCACGATGTGTTACCGCAATCATTACGGCGATGACCGCGACAGAAAGCGGGCGGACAACAAAAACGAATCTGCCGTTCAAAATATTTTTCGAAAAAGTGTTGCCGCCGCCGCGCGTTTTCGTTTATGCCTCGCTCCAGCTCAGCTCCATCATGATCAAAATCCACCTCGCGAGGTTGGGAAATTGCCGCCAGGGATTCGCGGCAACATTGGCCATGTCTCTCGCCATGGCCGCAAGCGTCAGCGCACAAACGCCCGCTTCCACGCCGACTAATCCGCCCACCGGACCGGTCAACGCGCAAGGCACCGCTTTGCCCGGATCGGAAGCGGCTGCGGAACGCGTCATCGTCACCGGCTCTAATATTCCCACAGCGGAAGAAGTGGGCCCAAATCCGGTCGATACCTACGATCGCGAGACGATGAGCAAATCGGGCGAGCGCACCACGGAGCAATTCCTTCTCAACTTGCCGGTGGTAAACGCGAACGTCGTGCCCACTTCCAACAACGAGAACGGCTCGAACACTGCCGTTGGCGCGTCCACCATCGCGCTGCGCGGTTTCGATGCACGTGCGACTCTCATCCTCATCGATGGCCGGCGCGTCACTCCCTATCCGACGGGCAACAATCCCGGCCTGGTCAACGTCATGTTCGTCGATCTGAACTCTATTCCGCAGGCCGCCATCGATAGCATTGAGATCCTCAAAGACGGCGCTTCGACCACTTACGGCGCGGATGCCGTCGCCGGCGTCGTCAACATCAAGCTGCGTCACGATTATCGAAACGGCGCTGAAGCCAGTTTCGAGGTCGGGAACACAACTAACAACGATTCGGCTGAATACGCAGCCTCGTTAGTTTTCGGCGTCGGTGATAAGACTACGAACGTCACTGGCGTGATGAATTATTACCACCGCAATTCCATCGCCCAGCGCGACCGCGCTTATTCAGCCGTGCCGCCATTTTTGAGTTCCAATAATAGTCCATACAATCTTGTCCTCAGCAGCGATGTCGCCGCAGCTGCCGGCGGGCCGAACCTCAACCCCGGCGGAACGCTATTTGCCAGCCCGCCGGATTTGACCAATGGCCTAGCTCCGGCCCCCACCTATCTTTACGATACTCGTCGCGTGCGAGCAGCTGGCGGCCTGCGACCTGGCTTTAACTTCAATCTGACCGCACTCTCCTTTCCGGAAAGCGAACGCTACGGCGGTTACCTCAGCGCCGATCACAAGATCTTCGGCGATCAGATGGTTCTCTACGCAGATGGTTATTACGAAAATGTGAAGACCCATAACGAGGCCGCGCCGCCAGCTACGGGCTCGTTCCAAACCAAAGGTCAAACTACGCTCGCCATCCCACCGCACCTCCCGATTGCCCCTGGTGCGGAACCTCCGAACACGCCGACTCACGCCGAAACGGGTGTCCCGGCTGATGCCTTCAATCCGTTTAATCCCTTCGAGCAAATCATCTCCGGCGGCACTCGCGCGCGCCTGGCTGATTTCGGGAACCGCTTATTCGACAATGAGACTGACGCGATCCTGACCACGGTCGGTCTGAAAGGCGACAAGCTGTTTGACGGCACATGGGGTTACAACACCGGATTCCGTTACAGTCAGCTCAAGAACGTGCAGACTGGAAGGCAGGTCTCCGCCACCTTATTTAATAGGATCCTTAACCAGGCCGATCCGATCTTTGATCCTAACTCACCGCAGTTTATCGGGACCACGACTGCCTTTAACCCTTTCGGCGACTACCGCAATCCGGTCGCTTCCAATCAAGATACGGTTAACTTCGCGACGGTTCACCCCAAGGACGAAGACATCTCCAAGCTCGCGACACTGGATGCCAATATCTATACAACGTCGCTGGTTGAGCTTCCTGGCGGTGGCGTTGGCTTTGCCTTCGGAGGTCAGTTCCGTCGCGAAACGCTTGATGAGAATCCGGATCGGTTAAATGAAGCCGGCGATATTATCGGCAACTCCCCCGTCCCTTCTGCGCACGGCGGAAGAAAATCGTATTCCTTCTATGCCGAGAGCATCGTTCCGATTTTCGGAGAGAAAAATGCGCTTCCCGGGCTGCACGCGCTGGAATTTACCGCTGGAGTTCGTTTTGAAGAATTCTTGAATAACGACAGTAACGTGGTGGTGCCGAAGTTTGGCATGCGGTGGCAACCCGTCGACCAACAACTGACACTCCGTGCCACCTGGGGCGAAGGATATCGTCAGCCCTCGCTGGAAGAACTATTCGGCGCACCGATCTCAACCTTGCAGGGAACTCGCGATGTAAACCCGATCACTCATCAGGTCGTTTTCGAGCCGGAGACGAACACGCTGGTGGTGAGCAATCCCAACCTTCAGCCGGAAGATTCTCGATCGTTTAGCGCGGGCTTCGTTTACACCCCGAAGTACGTTTCGGGATTGAACCTGTCGGTGGACCTCTGGGACACCGAACGCATCGGAGTTGTCACTACTCCGCTCGCGCAGCAAGTCCTCGACGGCAATGCTCCAGGTATTGTTGAGCGGGATAATAGCGGGAACATCACGCGCATCATTCTCGCCAACCGCAATTTTGGTAACCAGGAAGCGCGTGGGGCCGACTTGACCGTGCAGTATCAAAAGCCAACGGCCTGGGGCACGTTCACTTCGCTGACGCAGGTGACTTATCTCGACGAATTCCTCTTCCCGCAATTCATCGAGGCAGAGTTTGGTTCGACGCCGGGAAACCTCGCTGGCAGGACCACTGATCCAGCTACCTCTAACGAGGGATGGTACAAGTGGAGGGGGAACAGCCAGCTGGATTGGAATTGGAACCACTTCGATGTCATCGGCACCGTTCGTTACATCGATGGCTTCCACGAATTCAGGGGCGATGGTGTGACCCCGCACTATGTCAAGCAAACCTGGACCTTCGACATCCAGGCGACTTATGATTTCACCGGGCTTGTTCCAGTCGAGAACAAGCCCGTGCCAGGTTACTCGAAGGACGCAAAGGAAATCTCCCACGGCAAGGAAGGCGCCCTCGCTGAAACAGCCTCCGACCAAACAACTAACTACGCCGGCATGACGTGGCAGCGAGTTCTGTTCCAAGGGATGAGCATAACCCTGGGATGCAATAACCTATTCGACCGCGACCCGCCTGCGGCAATTGGCGAAAAGGGAAATGGCCAGAACTATCCCGGCTTCACCTACGACGCCACCGGCCGCTTCATTTACGCGCGCCTGACGAAGAAGTTCTAGTCGCCTAAGGAACTATTAATCGGACTGGCGGCGTTACTAGCTGCTGTCGCGTT
>QHBL01000090.1:0-2957 GCA_003244125.1 Chthoniobacterales bacterium | reverse complement strand
GCCGCCGTCCTCGGCGGCAGCCCAGGCGCAGTTTCCGTCATATTACGATTGCTGTGAGACGCGGTGAGTTGCACGCTTCTGCCAGTGCGCAACGTTCTCCTTTCACTCGTTCTTTTTCTCTCCGGAGCCAGCGCACTCCTTTTTGAGACGCTGTGGCTGCGCCTCAGCGGATTGGTTTTTGGCAACTCCGTTTGGGCCGCGGCACTGATTTTATCCAGCTTCATGGCCGGGCTCGCCCTTGGAAGCTCGATTGCGGCATCCACCAGCCTCGGCCGATTATCCCCGTTTAAAGTCTACGCCACACTAGAACTTGCCGTCGCAGTTCTCGGCTGTTCGCTCGTATTTGGCCTTCCCCTGCTTGGCGAGTGGATGCGGCCAGTGTTTCGGGCGCTTTGGCATTATCAGGCGTTACTGAACGCGCTGCGGTTTTCGATGTCGTTTCTCATCCTGCTACTTCCAACCACTGCCATGGGACTGACTCTTCCTGTCCTGCTTGAAGCCCCGCTTCTTAAGGAGCGCGCGTTTCGCCGCAGTATCGGTGCTCTTTACGGGTGGAACACATTGGGCGCAGTCGCCGGCGGCTTGGTTGGTGAAGCTTACCTCGTTGGCGCATTCGGGCTGTTCGGCACGAGTCTAGCCGCGGCTTCGGCTAATTGCGGAGCGGCTGGGATCGCCTGGCTATGCTCGCGCACAACAGCGGCTCCCGTTGAACAAAAAAAGCTTTTAGCTAGTGGCCCGCCCAATTGGAGGTTGCTTCTACTTAGTTTTGGCGCGGGCGCAATTCTCCTGGGACTTGAAGTTGTGTGGTTCCGCTTCATGCGCCTGTATGTGGCCTCAACGTCGGCTGCGTTTTGTATTATGCTCGCCGTCATCCTCAGTGGCATCGGCCTCGGCAGCCTCATCTCAGGAATGATGCCGCGTCGTATGGCAGGCTCGCACGCATTGCTTCCGCTTCTCTTAGCACTTGCTGGTGTAGCTACGCTTCTTTCTTACCTTTGTTTTCCGGCGCCGCGAATTCTAGACAGCACGTTTCTCATTGAATCCCGGACGCACATTGCATGGCTATCGTTCGCCCTCATGTTTCCCACTGCGCTTCTTTCTGGGATACTTCTTCCATCCATAGTGACCGATCTTCAGCGCGAGATCGGAGGAGCGATGAACAGCGCCGGACTTATCATTCTACTTAACACCACCGGCGCAGCTCTCGGACCGCTGCTCACTTGCTTTGTTCTCCTCCCGTCAATGGGATTCCAGTGGAGCTTGATTCTTTTCTCCGTCGGTTACACCGGGCTGTCCTTTCTCGGTATCGAAAAGTCGCAGTGGTCTGTGCGGCGCCCGCAGGCGATCGCATTGGCCGCTTTTGTTGCGACCATAATTCTCGTTGTTTCAATCGTCAGCGTTCATCGGGACGAAACGCATTTCGCGAATGCCCGCCGTCCATACGAATCGGATGGTTCACGGCTGGTGAAAAGGATTGAGGGAACGGCGGACACCTTCCAATTACTTCGTCGCGACCTTTACCGGGAACCCTACTACTACCGCCTGGTCACCGACGCCTACTCAATGTCCGGCACACTTCCACGCAGCCAGCGCTACATGCGACTATTCGCATACCTTCCCCTGGCGCTGCGTCCCCATTCGGACAACGCATTGCTTCTATGTTATGGCGTCGGTGTCACTGCCGACGCATGGACCCGCGATCCGCACCTTAAGCACCTCGATATCGTCGATACTTCGAAAGAAGTGTTTGCTCTGGCGGGCTCCTATTCCGGACTTAGTTACTCCAATCCCCTGCGCGACCCGAGGGTGACGACCTTCGTCCAAGACGCTCGCTTTTTCCTGCAAGCTACCTCACAGAGTTATGACGTTATCACCGGCGAACCTCCGCCGTTAAAGGTAGCCGGGACCGTTAACCTCTATACCGAACAGTTTTTTTCCCTTATGCGCGATCGCTTGAAAGGAGGCGGCATCGCGACTTTTTGGCTCCCGATCTATCAGTTAACTACTAAGGAAACGAAGGCAATCCTTCGCGCGTTCTACAACGTCTTCCCGAACGCCTCTGTTTGGGCAAGCAACGACTTGGACTGGATCATGATGGGAATAAAAGGCCCGTTAGCTGAATCGGACGAAAAGGCCGCGGCTGAATTGTGGAGCAATGAGCGAATGCGCTCAGACCTGCTTCGCATCGGGATTGAAGCTCCGGCGCAAATGTCAGCTTTATTCGTCATGGACGGCGACGAGATCAGGCGAATCACAAACGACGCTGAACCGTTAACCGATTTCTACCCGAAACGGCTGACCGACGGGCGTGCCGATCTCGAAGCTACTCACCGTTTTGCCTACAACTACTTCGAGCACTCCGCTGCGCTTCGCCGTTTCAGTTCGTCCTCATTCATCAAACAAATCTGGCCGAACGAATGGAAGAGATCGCTCGAACTCGCCTTTTTTGTGCGCGAAACGCGTTACCTTGCGGAAATTTCGGGAGGCAACTGGATGGCTGACCTCGATTTCTACCTGCGTCGGACTCGATTGCGCACGCCTGTGCTTGCCACGCAGAACAGCGATGAGTTTCGTTTCGCCCTGGCGCAAAACCTTGCCGCGAAGTTGCCTGAGCTAGCAGCCGAAGCTACGCCGGATCTGATCGCCGGTGCGCTTGCGCAGCGCGATTTGAATCGCGCGATTGAACTGCTGGAAGCGGAAAGAAACCGCGACTTTACCAATCCCAACGACTTTTTCTTACTCACCTACCTCTATTGTTTAAACGATAAAGTCGACCAGGCGGAGAAACTCGCTGCGTCTGAAAGAGGAACTATTCCGAAGGACTGGTTCATGGATTGGCTGTGGGGCGACTTGCAGGCTGAATTCGGTTTTCAACCACCGCGATGAGCGCGGGCTATCCCGCAGCAACAATCCTCCCGCTCACTTCACCGAAGCCGACGCGGTAGCCGTCGCCCTGG
>QHBL01000333.1 GCA_003244125.1 Chthoniobacterales bacterium | reverse complement strand
CGGGGAGCACAGGCTGCCAGCCGGTAGCATTTGGCCGCTGGCCACGCGCTATCGGACCGCTACGCAGTTCGCGGCTGGCAGCCTGTGCTCCCCCGAAAACAGAGCTGCGTGCTTCGCGGCGACGCTCAAAAGCGAACAAGCGTCGCTATTCCGCGATACTTTCGGCCAGCATCTTTTCGCGAGCTTGCGCGAGGAGACGACGTTCATGACGGCTGAGGCTGGTGAGGCCGAGGCGGGAGATTTTTTCCAGCACCGGATCGATTTCCTGCGCGACGAATTGCTCCGCGCTCAAGGTGCGGAGGCGCTCGGCTTCAGTGCGGCGTTTGTGGAGCGCACGTTGCACGAATGAAGTGCGGCCGAAGCCCAGAACGTGCGCGTAAAGCCAGCCTGCGGCCGCACCACCGAGGAAGGCGCTGTGGCCGACGGCGCCAGAACGGTCGAGCACAAGCAGCGCCCCAGCGCCCACCAGGGTGATCTGCGCAAGGCGGCGCATTTTCAATCGCACCGGCACTATGAAGAGAAGCAGCGTCGTCATTTCCAACTCGGGCAGGATCGTCGCGTAGGCGATGAAGACCGCCGCAACGCCACCGCCCGCGGCGAAGAGCGCGCAGTCACGCGGCATGAGAAAGAGATGGCCGAGCTCGCCCGCGAACGCGCCGAAAAAGTAGAGGAAGAGGAATTGACGCTGGCCGAGAATCGCTTCCACGTCGCGGCCGACGAAGTAAAGCACGAGCATGTTCCCGGCGAATTGCCAGACGCTGCTGTGCAGGAAAAGCGCGGTGAAGAATTGCCACGCGTAGGCCTGCGAGACTCCGCGATCACTCAGCGCGAGATAGTCGAGGACGAAGCCGCGGTCCCATGCAATAAGGACGAGCTGGGCGACAAAAGCGGCGGAGTTAACGCCGAGGAGCGTGAGTAAAATGAGCCGTTGCGCCGGCGGCCAGGAACGGGTGAAACGCGACGTCTTTCGTCCGGAGAGACGCATGCAACGAGAGTATCGCACTCGTTTTGCGCTGTCGATGTTTCTGGTGAGCGCGCGGTAAGTTTTTCGCGCCAGACCGCCCGTCTTCCGCCAGGGACGGACGGCAGCTACAACGGCGCCAGCACGCGCAAACGGCGCTGGCTCATGGCAAACTCGACCGGACATTGGCCGATTAGTTCGCCGTCCACTTCCACCGGCACCTGCTCCGTCGAGGAAACGCGAACACGTGACGTCTGGAAGTATTCCACTTCCGGCCGCTGGATGGACGCGCTGAAGAGCACGTCCTGGAGATAACGGATGATGTCGAAATAGCCGAGGCGTTTAAAGACGACGACGTCAAGCAGACCGTCATCAATGAGCGCGCGTTTGAAAAATGGAAACGGGCCGCCGTAGAGACGGCCGTTGCCGATGAGCACGAACGAGCCTTCGCAGGTTGCGGCGTTTTCGGATTCGATAACGAGTCGTGGCGGCGTGCGCGAGGCGATTTGCGCGGCGGAGATGAGGTAACTAAGCGGGCCGAAGCTGCGCTTCAAGGCGGCGCTCGTTTCTTTCACCGCCTGAGCATCGAGTCCCACGCCGGCGAGTTGGACGAAATGTTTTGCATTCGCCTTGGGCAAATCGATCGCGCGCGTGTGACCGGCACAGATGATGTTCCAGCAATCCTCGAGACGCGTCGCGGGCAGGTGCAGCTCTGTGGCGAAAACGTTAACAGTGCCGATGGGCAGGAGCCCAAGCGACGCCTCGGCGCCGGCGAGGCCGTTGACGACTTCATTGGTGGTGCCATCACCGCCGGCCGCGACGATTTTCTCGTAACCTTCAGCCGCGGCCTGGCGGGCCAGCGTTTCGGCTTCGCCGATGCAAGTTGTCGCGCACAAGACCGCACCGCGCGCGAGCTGTTCGACCCGCGTGCGCCAGCGGCGGGCGCGCTCGCTCCGCGCTGCGGGATTAAGAATAACAAACGTATTTTTCACGCGCGCTTTTCTGACGAGAGTCGCTGGTTAGATTTCGCGGAATGCTCAGGCGCATCATCCTGTGGGTTCTGGCTGCGGCAGTGGGCTGCATCGGTGCAGCGTTGCTGGCGGTGAATCTGTATGTCCAATCGCAAGCCACACAAGAACGCATTCAGCAGGAACTCAGCCAGCGCCTCGACCTGCCGCTGCGCATCCAGCGCATCAGCGTGACGCCGTGGGGCGGATTGAAATTAAGCGGCATCACCATCCCGCAAACGAACCCCGCCGCCGCGCCGGCGTTTCTCGAAGCGAGCACTCTGCGGCTGCGGGTTCGCTTCGCTTCCATCTTTCGCGGGCCGCTGGTGATAACGGAATAAGCGTTAGTTAAACCGCAGGTGACGTGGCCGCAGAATGAATCGGGCAAATGGCGTTTGCCTTCGCGTGCGGCGGCGGAGCGACACGCAACAACAGCGCTCATTTCCCCGGCGCCCTCTGCCTCGAGCATCCCCGCGCCGCCGGTCAATGTGCAGCATGCGCCCGCGCACGAGCTGCCGATTCCGCAGCCGGAGGTCAAACGCGTGAAGATGCTCGACGGCAGTTTTCATTTTCTCGATCGCGCTAATCACGACATCGCGCTGTTCGATGGCGCCCAGTTCTCGTCAGCTGTGCGTGAGGCGAGTTCGCTGCGCGGCGAGACACGGGTGGCGAAGATCGGACTGCGCGACCGCTTTTTCCTGGACAATGTGCGGGCGAATCTCCGCTACGCACCGGACACGCTGACGCTCTCCGACATCACAGCACGGATGGCCAAAGGCGAGTTGGAAGGCAATTTCTCCATGGAGACGGAAACGAGGAACTCACCGTTCAGCGTTCAAGCCAGCTTCGGTGGGGCGCAGGCTGAGGAGCTCGTCGCGCAAGCGGGTGGAGCGAGGGACATCGTGCGCGGCGTGTTGCAGGGGACGCTTGAAGCAACGGGCGAACTGGGCAACGCGGAGGCGCTGAGTGGCACGGGCACGATCGAGTTGCACGGTGGCCACGTTCAACAATTCGCGCTGCTCGCCGCGATCGGTCAGGTGCTCCAGATCGAGGAGCTCACGCAGTTAGACCTGGCGCAGGCCGAAGCTAAGTATCGTCTGGCCGGCAATTCCATTCTGCTCGATCAGCTCCTTCTGCGTTCGCCCAATCTGCGGCTCGATGCCACCGGCACCATCGCTTTCAACGGCAGACTCGTTCTCGATGCCACGCTCGTGATCAACGAGAAAATTCGCGGCCAGCTCTTCCATGCGATCCGCGAAAATTTCGGCGCCGTCCCGGATCACCCCGGGCAGTATAGCCTGCCCTTCCACGTCGGCGGAACGCTGGAGAAACCGAAGACGGACCTGATGCAGCAGGTCGTCGGCGTAGATGTAAAGAACATCGGCGGAGTGATCGACGCGCTTTTTGGTCGTGGGAAAGGCAAAAAGAAAAACGCCGAGCCAACACCGGATGTCTCCGTCAGCGTAACGCCAACGCCGACGCCATCACCTGCGACCGCGCCCAGCCCAACTCCTTCGCCTGCGCCGGCGGCGACGCCGTGAGAGTCATCGCCGGCAGCGCGGGTGGGCTGCGTTTGTCCGTGCCGCGACAGGGTGTGCGCCCGACGATGGATCGGGTGAAAGCGGCGATTTTTTCCATGCTCGGCGAACGCACGCCCGGGGCGCGCGTGCTCGACCTTTTCGCGGGCGCAGGTGGCCTCGGCATCGAAGCACTTAGTCGCGGTGCGGCCAGCGCGCTTTTCGTCGAATCCAATCGCGAAGCCGCGCGCGCGATTGAGCGCAATCTCGCCACCGCCCGACTCCAGGCCACAGTGCGCGTGCAGGAGGTGTTGGACTTCCTGCGGCACGCCACCGGCGAGTTCGACCTCGTCTTTGCCGATCCGCCTTACGAGCGCACGAGCGAGGGCGCGAGCTTCACCGAGTTGCTGTTGCACAATGCGACAGTTCCGGAGCTCCTGGCAGGCGACGGAATTTTCGTCCTGGAGAAACGGCCCGAGGAGCATCTGCCAGCGTCCGCGAATTGGATTGTCCGAAGCGCCCGGCGTTATGGCGCCACCGAAGTGTTGCTGCTCACGCACGCACGATGACGATGCTGCTCTACAACCTGCTCTGGCCGGTCGGACTGCTCGTTTTCATGCCGGGCTTTTTGCTGAAGATGTTTCGCCGCGGCGGTTATCGAAAGAACTTCAGCCAGCGGCTGGGCTTTTATTCGGCTGAAATCCGGCAGCGATTGAGGAACCAACGACCGGTGTGGATGCACGCGGTCAGCGTCGGCGAAGTCATGATCGCGCTGAAGCTGGCGAGACAACTACGCGCGCTGCGGCCCGATATGCATTGCGCGCTCACCACCACCACGACGACCGGCTACGCGCTGGCGCAAAGGTCTGCGCCAGAATGGATGACGGTGTTGTACACGCCGCTCGATTTTTTGCCCATCATGCGCAATGCCTTCGGTGCCATCTCGCCGCGGCAGATCGTGCTGACCGAAGCGGAAGTCTGGCCGAATCTCGTGAGCGAAGCACACCGGCGCAAAATCCCAGTCGCTGTCGCTAACGCCCGTCTTTCGCCCAGATCGGAGCGCAAGTTTCTGCGTTTCCGCTTTGTGCTCGGGCAGATCTTCGGCAAGCTCAACCTGCTCTGTGTCCCCGAGCCAGCCGACGCCGAGCGCTGGCGCTGCATCGGCGCGCAGCAAGACCGCATCCGCGTCGTCGGCAACATCAAGTTTGATCCCGAAGAACGCCACACTGCGTCATTCGATCCTTGTCGGTTTCTTGAACAAATTGGGACTGACCCTGCGCGACTGATCCTCCTCGGCGGGAGCACCCATCGCGGCGAAGAAGCAATCCTCCTCGATGCATTCATCGAGTTGCGGGAGGAGTTCACGGGACTCTTCCTCATTATCGCGCCGCGTCACGCCGAACGCGCCGGTGAAATTGAATCCCTCCTTCGCGCACGCGGTCTCCGCGCAGCTCGACGCAGCCGTGCCGGAGAAACATCGCCGGAGGTCTTGCTCATCGATACGACGGGCGAGCTGGCCGATTGGTACCGCGTCGCCACCGTCGTCTTCATCGGCAAAAGCATGACCGCGCGTGGCGGACAGAATCCGGTGGAGGCGCTGGTAGCCGGCAAGCCAGTCATCTTTGGACCGCACATGGAAAACTTTGCGGCCCTGAGCCGGCAGCTCCTGGAGGAGCGCGGCGCCGTCTGTGCGCGCAACGTGAATGAGCTCATCGCTTCGGCGCGAGAACTTCTGCGCGATGCAGAGCTGCGTGAGGCGCTGGTCGCCCGAGCGTCCAGTGTGCTGGCGCAGCATCGCGACGCGACGGCACGCACCGCCGAGTTAATCAGCGCGCTCGGTTGAGGAAG
>QHBL01000027.1 GCA_003244125.1 Chthoniobacterales bacterium | reverse complement strand
GTGACGTTATTGAGCGCGAAAAGTGATTCCTCCTGAAGCCGGTCTGATTTTTTACTCAGCTTCACTTTCGCCGTCGCCACCTCAGCGGGAGCGGCATGGGTGAAGAGCGACGTGACGAATGAAATCACGACGGCGATGGTGTGTGTGAGTTTGCCAGGCTTCATGGTCTCACAGAGGCGCAAAAGAGCGCGCGGAGCGGGTTGTCTCTGTAAAAGAATCGAGTCGATACCTGTAAACGCGCGTGGCCGAAAAGCAAATTATCGTTGCGCGATGGTGAGCCGCGCTTTCTCCAGCAGAGCGCGTTCTTCGGGCAACAAATTCGCATTTGCGCCGAGCTCGAGGAATTCACGCGCGCGCGCCTGCTCGCCCGCGGCCGCCAGCACGATGCCATAATAGGCGGCGATCGACGGACGATGCAGCTCCGCCTCCGGGACACCGGCGAACGCCTGCACCGCCTTCTTATTTTCGCCGCGCAGATAAAGCGAGAACGCGTAGGTGGAAGTATAATCGGCATTCGCCGGATGCTCTTCATGCACCTGGCGCGCGAGCTGATGTCCGCGGTCGGTATTCAACTTCAGCAGGAGTGAGAGCTGCGCGATGTTGTTGAGGACCGCGGGGTCGTTAGGTCGCAATTCCTCCAGGCCGAGCAGCACGCGATAAAGCTCGGCCGTGTCGCCTTTGGCGGCGTAAACATTGTAGAGTGCGCCGAGGGTGCGATCGGCCTTCTGCGGGTCCTTGGCGGCGCGCCAGAGGAGATCGAGCGCTTCGCGTTCCCAGCCCCACCGCTGCGCCATGTCCGCAAGCAGAAAAATTCCCTCGGAACGCTCGTCCACTTTGGTCATCGCCTCGCGCCATTGCTGCGCCGACTCCTCCGTCCTGCCGAGCTCGCGCAAGGCCCGCGCCAGCAGCGCCGAACGCAGATATTCCATCGGCCCCCATGCACTTTTGCGCAGAAACTTCTGCAACCCATCCCAATCGGACGCGGCGAGATAGGCGTCGGCGATCATGAGCGCCAGCGTTTTTTGCCTGAGCAATTCCGGGCGCAGTATCTCGATCCAGGCCAGCGCTTGCCGCGACATTTTCTGCGCGTTCATCCAGCCGAGCAGCGCGCCGATTTTCTCGGCGTCATCGCCCGCTTCATTTTGCAATTGCGCGAGCAACTGCTCCGCTGCGGCGTCATGCGCGAGCTTCAGCGCCGAAAGCAACAGCAGTCGCGCGCTGAAATCCTGTGGTGCGAATCCATTCAGTTGCTTTGCATATCTGACGGCTTGTTCCTTCTCGCCGCGACGCAATGCATCCTGCGCCAGCCGTTGCGTGACTTCGCGCTGCACCGCGTGCTCGCTTTGTAACTGCTCCAGCTCATGTGCGCCGCGTTCATGTGCGGCGGGATCGTTCGCGCTGAGATGCAGCGTTCCCAGCATAAGGCGATAGGCGGTATTGGCCGGCTCCAGCTCCGTCGCGCGCGACAATTCTTTCTCCGCACCAGCGGCATCGTGGCGCAGCAGAGCGAGGTTGGCCTGCAGCGCGTGATACTCCCCGGTCTCACGCTTTGCTTGTGGCATGAGATCGAGCGCCTTTGTCGCCTCCGCCGCATCGCCGAAGCGAATCGCACCACGTGCCCAGGCAAGTAGATCGGCGGGATCGTTTCCGCTCAACTCCGCCACGCGCTTGCGCAGATCGAGCGCAGCGTGCAGGCCGTTGCGTTCACCCATTTCCGCCAGCACGCGATTTGCCCCAGCGCTGCGATCGTTAATCCCGAGAACGCGTTGCGCATCAGCGCTGGCGCTTTTGAACTGACCTTCATGCAGCAGCGCGTTCGCTTCCGCCAGCAATCGTCGCTCCTGCCACGCATGAAAGATTCGCATGCCACCATAACCGCTCGCGGCCAACAGCACGATGGCGCCAAACAGAATGAGAAAGATTTTGACCAGCGAGCGCTCGACCCGCGAATTGAACGATTCCATGCCCGGCCTCTAACGCCGCAGTCCACGTGCCAGAGCGCGATAAATCGGCGTGCCGGCGCGCCCTCGCCTGCGGTATTCTTTACCGATGCACAAATGGAAATGGCTCCTCGCGCTCATGGCGGTCACGCATTTGCCCGCGCAAACCACGACCGCGCCGCGAAACACGGAGTCTCGCGTGCGCGTCGCCTTCTGGAATATCCAGTGGTTTCCCGGCCGACGCCCGAACGCTTCGTCGAGAGACGAAGACAAACAAGTTAACTCAGTGCAGCGCGATATGCGCCTCATCAATGCCGACATCATGGGCATGGAAGAGGTGCGCGATTTTGCCAAAGCCACACTCGCCATCGCGCCGCTGCCCGGATTAAAGATCGATGTCATCTCGAACTTCCCCGCGCGCGAAGGACAAAACGTGGGACAACAGGTGGCGATCGCCAGCCGTTTCACGCCCATGAGCGCGTGGATGGAAATGTGGAAACCGGCCGGCCCGCTCACACCGCCGCGCGGCTTCGCTTTCGCCGCTTACGAGATCGCGCCGCGCCAGCTGCTGCTGGTTTACGCGGTGCACCTGAAAAGCAATCGTGGCGAAATCGCCGAAGACATTGCCATCCGCGAAGAAG
>QHBL01000400.1:2478-2652 GCA_003244125.1 Chthoniobacterales bacterium | reverse complement strand
CAAAGTCCGGGAGCTCACGCTCCTCCGGCACCGGGTCTTCCTCTGGACGTCGCGGGGGCAGTGGTAGCGGCTCTAGATCGCGTCGTGGAAGCAGCCAGACGGTCGTTGAGATCCGCCGGCGAAGTCGTTGACGAGGGAGAGCAGGGCGGAAGTGGGCAGGGCTGGATTCGAACC
>QHBL01000400.1:0-2426 GCA_003244125.1 Chthoniobacterales bacterium | reverse complement strand
GCAGGCCGGGCGTCGCAAGTGGTGGGCGCTCAGCTGGCGTAAAAGTGCGCGATTGTCTCAACCACGAAGCGCTGCGCCTCGCGACTCAGCTCCGGGTAAATGGGGAGTGCCAGGGTTTCGGCCGCGGCGCGTTCCGCCTCGGGAAAATCGCCGCGGCCGTATTCCAGGCCGGCAAAGCATTCCTGCAAGTGCAGCGGGACCGGATAGTAAACTTCTGTGCCGACCTCATGCGCGGCGAGATGCGCTTTCAGTTCATCGCGTCTCTGCACGCGCACTACGAATTGGTGATAGATGTGGTGTTCAGGAACGCGATCGCGGTAAGGCTCGGGCGCAAGAATGACGCGCTTTCCCAGATCGAGCCGCGAAAATTCCTCCCGATAAAAGTCAGCCGCTGCCCGCCGCCCGGCCGACCACTCGCCCAGGTAGGGCAGTTTCACCTTCAGGATCGCGGCCTGCAATTCATCCAGTCGAAAATTGCCACCAATGAATTGATGATAATATCGCGGCTCCATTCCATGCTGCCGGCCAACGCGGAGACGCTCGGCTAACTCGGCCTCGCGGCAGAGAATGGCGCCGGCATCGCCCGCCGCGCCGAGGTTTTTCGAAGGATAAAAGCTGAGACAGCCGGCGTGACCCATCGTTCCCGCAATCGCGGGAGCATTGACTTGTGGGTACTGCGCGCCGATCGCTTGCGCCGCGTCTTCGACCACAACGAGGTTGTATTCGCGCGCGAGCTGCATGATCGGGTCCATATCGCAGCATAAGCCGTAAAGATGGACCGGCATGATAGCGCGCACCGCTTCACCTTCGGCCGTGACGAGTGCGCCATTCTCTGTTCGGCAGCGTTGTTCGATGAAATGCCGGAGTGCGCTCGGTGAAATGTTGAACGTCTCCGGCTCGATATCCACAAACACCGGCCGGGCGCCCACGCGCGCGATGCAGCCTGCGGTGGCGAAGAATGAAAACGGCGTGGTGATAACGGCGTCGCCGGGGCCGACTTCCAGCGCCATGAGCACGGCGAGGAGCGCGTCGGTTCCGGAGGAGACGCCGATGGCGAATTTCGAGCCGGTGTATTCGCAAAGCGCGGCTTCGAATTGCTCCACCTTCGGCCCGAGAATGAAACGCTGCGTCGCGAGCACTTCCTCGATCTGCTGGCGAATCGGCTCGGCCAGCCGCCGATATTGCTCGCTCAGGTCGAGAAGGGGGACGCGCATGGCGAGCAGAATCGCAGCTTCGCTCCCCGCTTCAAGCGCGCGCGCGTTGACTCCGGCACAGCGGCTGCTCTACTCTTCGCCGATGTCTCTCATTCGCGGGCTCTTCTGGCTCGTCCTTTTCGCCTTCTTCACCTTCTGCTTCATCGTGCTCTTCGAGTACGGGACGCACGACTTCACTGCTGGGTTCAAGAAGGAAGGCGAACGGGTGAAGCACTTCGTCCTGGAATCGGTCCATCAGGGGAAGAGCGGCAAGTCGGAGGAGAAGAAGAAGTAGTCACTCGACGAACTCGACCGCAACGTCCCGCTTGATATAGCCGGCAGCGCGAGCGTCTCGGAGAAAACGGCGGATCGCTTCACGCCCGCGCTCGCCGTAATCGCGCGTGTAATCATTGACATACATGCCGATGAATTTGGAAGCGAGCGCGCTGTCCATGTCGCGCGCGTAAGGCATCGAGTGCTGCACCGCTTCCTCGCGATGGGCCAGACCGAACTCGATGCTCTCGCGCAAAATCGACGCCAGGTCACGCTGAATCTCTTGCGGAATGTCCTTGCGCAGCACATTACCGCCCAGCGGCAAAGGCAAACCGGTTTTCGTCTTCCACCATTCGCCCAAGTCCAGGATCTTGTGAAACCCACCGCGCGCGTAGGTCAGCTGCCCTTCGTGAATGATGAGGCCAGCATCAGCGCGGCCACTTTTCACTGCCTCGAAAATCTGGTCGAACGGCACGATGAGGTATTCGAAGGCGCCGAGGTAAAGCTGGAGCGCGAGGAATGCGCTCGTCATCGTTCCGGGGACAGCAATGGTTTTGCCTCGCAACCAGGCAGGTGCATCGGCGTACTGCGCGTCGTTAGCCGAAACAACGACCGGCCCGTAGCCATCACCCATGCTCGCTCCGCACGGCAGGAGCGCATATTTATCCGTGAGGTAAGCGTAGGCATGAATGGAAACGGCGGAGATCTCCAGCTCGCCGTGCGTGGCGCGTTCATTCAGCGTCTGGATGTCCTCGAGCTGATGCCGAAACGTGTAGCCCCGCAGATCGATCTTCTGCGCCGCGATGGCGTAAAACATGAACGCGTCATCGGGATCGGGGGAGTGGCCGATTGTGTAAATGGGCGGATTGTCGACCATCGCTGCGGTGAATAGTGACTGGTGAATAGTGAATAGTAAAACGCGGCAGCAAATCTATTCACCAGTCACTAGTCACCATTCAC
>QHBL01000078.1 GCA_003244125.1 Chthoniobacterales bacterium | reverse complement strand
CAGGTGATGATGTTCCAGGCGAACGCCGCGATGAGCGCGCAAAGTATCGTCGCCATTGTCACGACCTCGGTATCAACTAAACCTTTGCCGATGGTGGACGCGACCGCGCCGCCGAGGAGCGCGCCGGTGAGATTAAAAATCGCAGCCATCCCAATGGCCTGGCGCGGCGTGAGAACCTTGGTCGAAACGACGGTGGCAATAGCATTAGCCGCGTCGTGAAAGCCGTTGCTGTACTCGAAGACGACCGCCGCGAAGATGACGATGAAGAAGGTGATCATCGCTGCGTCATCCCGAGCGGTAGCCGAGGGATCCCGTGGCGAACCGGAAGGGTAACTTCCGCGGGATTCTTCGACTGCGCTTCGCTCCGCTCAGAATGACACGCATTTGGCGCGGTTCTATCAAGCGTATTTCAGGACGATTTGCAGGATGATGTTGCCGGTGTCGCGGCAGCGGTCGATCACCTTCTCCAGCAGCTCGTAGAGATCGCGCAGAAAGATGACGTGTTTGGTCGAGTAATCGCCGTGGTAAAGATCGCGCAATAGCTCGAGCTCGAGTTTGTCGGCGTCGCCTTCAATTGTTTGCAACTCATTGTTCATCTCGCGCGCGGTCTCGATCTCGGTGCCTTTGCGCAATTGCTTCACCATTTTCAAAACGACCTCCGCGGCGCGATCGAGCAGCTCGACCTGACGGCGAAAATTGCGCCCATGTAAATCTTCCGGGCAAATGAGGATTCGCTCGCCGATTTTCTCGACGGTCTTCGGGATTTTGTAGAGCGCGCTGGCCAGCGCCTGAATGTCCTCGCGCTCGAGCGGCGTGATGAACGTCTTGGAAAGCTGTTCCGTGAGCTGCTGGGTAATGCGTTTGTCTTCGCGCCGGCTCTCCGCAAAGGCGGCAAGATCGCTGGCGGATTCGCTCTTCTCCAGCTTGGCGAGTAAATCGATGAGATGATGAACGCTGCTGTCGGCTTGCTGCGCGCTCGCTTCGAGAAGATCGAAGAACGTTTCGTCGTGTCCGAGAAATTTACCGATGGAGAACATGGTCGAGGTTGGCGCGTTTAATTCCGTCATTCCGAGCGGAGCGCAGCGAAGTCGAGGGATCCCGTGGAAGTCATCTTAAAGGTAACGCCGCGGGATCCCTCGACTGCGCTCGGGATGACAATTCATAGCATCGTACCGCGCAAGACAAACAGTGCGACATTGAAATAAATCAACAGCCCGGTCACATCTACCAATGTGGCCACAGCTGGGGCTGAAGCGGTGGCTGGATCCAGCCCGCACCGTCGCAACAAAAACGGCAGCATGGCGCCGGCGAGCGAACCCCAGAGAACGACACCGATAAGCGCGACGCCAACAGTCACCGCCACTAGCCAGTGGTATGGCCCGTAATTAAAAATGTGCAATTCCTGCCAAAGCGAAATGCGGATGAATCCGATGACGCCGAGGATTAGCCCAAGCAGAATTCCCGACCGGAGCTCCCGGCCGGCGACGCGAAACCAGTCGCGCAATTTCAGCTCGCCCACCGCCATGGCCCGAATGACCAGCGTTGTCGCCTGCGAACCGGAGTTGCCGCCGCTAGAAATAATGAGCGGCAAAAACATGGCTAGGATCGCGGCCTTCTCGATCTCACCATTGTAGCCCTGCATGGCGGTGGCGGTGAGCATTTCGCCCAGGAACAGAATGATGAGCCAACTGGCGCGTTTCTTCACCATGCGCGCGAGCGGAATGGTCGTGTAAGGCTCGTCCAGCGCTTCCATGCCGCCGATTTTCTGAATGTCTTCCGTCGCTTCCTGCTCGGCCACGTCGAGCATGTCATCGACAGTAACGATGCCGACGAGAACGCCGCTGGAATCGATCACGGGCAGGACGGTGCGATCGTATTTCCGGAAAATATTCAGCGCGTCCTGCTGCGAGTCGTTAACTTTCAGCGCCACGAAAGCCTCATCGCGAATGTCGCGCACGCAGGCGTCGAGCGGCTTGAGCAGGAACTCGCGGATGCGCACGTCATCGATGAGCTTGCCGCGATCGTCGAGCACGTAGATGACATTGAGCGTTTCGCTGTCGCGCCCGTGTTCGCGCACGTAATCGAGCACTTCTTTCACCGTCCAATTGTCACGGACGTCGACGAAATCCGGCGTCATCAACCGCCCGACACTGCCTTCGGGATAACCGAGAAGCGCAGTGGCGACGTGGCGTTCTTCCGGCGTCAGCACTTTGATCAGCTGGCGCGCGGCCGCGCTCGGCATTTCCTCGAGCAGCGCAGTGCGATCGTCCGGCGCCATTTCGTTGAGAATGGCGACCACCTGTTCGTGCGCCATCGCCCGCAGAAGTTTTTGCTGCGCGTCGATGTCGAGATATTCAAAAACATCCGCGGCGAGCGCCGCGGGCAAAACGCGGAAGATAATGACCTGCTCGTCCTCCGGCATGTCCTGGATGACTTCGGCCACGTCGGCCGGCGGCCAGTCGCAGAAAATCTCGCGCAGCGCGGCGAAGTTCCGCTCGCGGATCAAGCCCTGGATTTCCGGAAGTAAAATGTTGCCGACCATAGACGTGAGCGGAAGCGCCCGGACTTTACGCGCAAGCACGATGCGTGCGCCATCTTCTTCTCCACTCCAATCGCGGAGCCAATCTCGGAGGTAGGTTGGGCGTTGGGCAGAAACGCCTCTACACTTGGCAACCGGCGGAAACGCGGCAAAATGATTTTCCCGATGAACGCCAGTGCTGCGATGATTCAACGCAAGGTCGAGGACGACGTTTGCCTGCTGGCGTTCGACCGGCCTGAATCTGGCGCGAATATCTTCGATGCCGCCACACTGCGCGATCTCAATGCGCAACTGGACGCAATTGAATCAGACGCCTCGCTCAGCGGTCTGGTCATCACGTCGTCGAAGAAATCCATTTTCATCGCGGGCGCGGATTTGAAGACGTTGCTGCGCCAGGCGCAAACGGGCGAGCTGCGTGCATTCATTGCCGAAGGCCAGCGCATTTTCAACCGGATCGCCGCGCTGAAAATTCCCACCTGCGCGGCCATTCACGGCGCGTGCGCCGGCGGCGGTTATGAGATCACGCTGGCGTGCGATTGGCGAGTGGCAAGCGATGATCCGGCCACGCGCATTGGCCTGCCGGAAACGACGCTCGGTTTGATTCCCGCGTGGGGCGGCTGCACACGTTTGCCGCGATTGATCGGCGCCGAGAAAGCGGCTGAAGTTATTCTCAAAGGGAAGCTCTACTCCGCGGTCGAAGCGAAGGAGCTTGGCCTGGTGGATGAACTCGTCGGCCCTGAGCAGTTGCTCGATGCGGCCAGGCGCAAGTTGCGTGATGGGAAACGCAAATCTGAATTGAAGGACGGAGCGGCCGCGACGCCGGGCTCGCGCGAACTCGCCCCTCCAAAACCTTCGCCGAACGCGGCGCCTGCTCGCGCATTCGAGATCATTTCTAGCGGCTCCTCCGTCGAGGAGTCGTTAGCTGCGGAGTTGGATGGAATCGTTGCCCTTGGCGAAACGGAAGCGACGCAGAATTTGATCCGCAATTTTTTCCTCGCCGAAAAATACAAAAAGAGCAGCGCGAAAACGCCGGCGGAAAAAATCGCCCATGCTGCCGTCATCGGCGCCGGCGTCATGGGCAGCGGCATTGCGCAATGGCTTAGCTCGCGCGGCGTCTCAGTCATTCTGCGCGATGTCGCGAGCGAGCAGCTCAACCGCGGTATTTCGCTGATCGAAAAAACCTATGCCGATGCGGTCAAGCGCGGGCTCATGCCAGAAGAGAAAGCTAAGCAGGGTCGGGCGCGCATCGTCGCTTCCACTGCGCCAGCCGAGATGCGTGACGTGCAGGTGGTGATCGAGGCCGCCTCGGAGAAATTGGAAATCAAGAAACGCATCTTCCGCGATCTTGACGAGAAGGCACCCAAGGCGCTGATGCTCGCCACAAACACTTCCGCGCTGCCGATTTCTGATCTTGCCGCGGAAACTACGTCGCCGGGCCGCGTTATCGGGTTGCATTTTTTTAATCCGGTGAGCCGGATGAAATTGATCGAGGTCGTCGTCGGTGAAGGAACAGCGGACGAAACAATCGAGCGTGGGCTCGCCTTTGTCAGGCAGGTTGCCAAGGTGCCGGTGATCGTGCGCGATAGCCCGGGATTCCTGGTCAACCGCGTTCTCTTCCCTTATTTGCTGGATGCCGCCGAGCTTTTCGAAAATGGTGTCGCGGCATCGGAGATCGACGAGCCGCTTCTGAAATGGGGCATGCCGATGGGCCCGCTGCGGTTGATCGATGAGATCGGCGTCGATATCACCGTCGATATTGCGGACAGCCTCGAGCGTGCCTACGGGCGGCGCGATCAGGCCGCGAAAATCTTGCGCGAAATGCTGGCGGCGGGAATGCTTGGCCGGAAATCAGCCGGCGGGTTCTATCGTTACGAGGGCAAGACACAGGCGCCGAACGAAGCGGTCAAGGAATGGCAGATGTCGTCGGGAGAAAATTTCGGCGCGGAAGGAATTACGAATCGGCTGGTGTTTTTGATGGTGAATGAAGCTGCGCGGTGCCTGGAGGAAAAAGTCGTGGCCACACCAGAGGACGTCGATTACGGCATGGTCTTGGGAACCGGTTTTCCGACGGTCCGCGGCGGACCGCTGAGGTTCGCCGAGAGCTACGGAATCAAGAAACTGGTGACGGAAATGGACGGCATTCACTCGCGCGCGGGCGAGAAGTTCGCGGCGTGCGATCTCTTGCGGCAGCACGCGCAGAATGGAACAAAGTTTTATGCCGAGTGAACGCCATCAGCGGCCTGTCACCCCGAGGGCAGCGGAGCGGAGCCGAGGGATCTCTAGCTATTCTCTGGAAAGGATCAGAGATGTCTCCACTTCGGTCGACATGACAAATATATGAAGACACCGCTGGAAGCGCCGCCTGAACAAGTCAAAGCTGAAACCGGCGTGAAGGAAGCACCGGCGCCGCTCATTGACACGTCGAAAATGTCGAAGGGTCAACGCGAGGCGCTCGAGCTCGCGGAAGCATCGCGCGATCCGCTCGATGAGCGCGGCAGTTTCGCCAGTAACCTGTTCATCGGCCGCTACGATTTCGAGCGCATCTTCCCATACCCGGCGCAGAGCGAGGAAGATTGCGCCAAGGGCGAGCCCTTCCTGAAGCAGTTGCGCGAGTATCTCGCCGCGAACGTGGACGCAGACGAGATC
>QHBL01000221.1 GCA_003244125.1 Chthoniobacterales bacterium | reverse complement strand
GTGGCGTTGATCGCTTTCGGCGCGTACTTGGCGAAGAGGGCCAAGCTGACGGGTAGCATGTGGGCGAAGCCGATGCTGTTCAAGATGTGGAAGGTAACCGGCCAGAACAGACCAATCTTTGTCCCCGCTCCGTGGCTCGCCGCGGCCATGTAAAGGCAGAGCTGGCCGGCGAGGGTGAACCCGGAGCCGATGATGATCTTGGTGATCTCGTCGGGTTCGCGCCAGTGCTTGCCATACCAACGATAGAAGATGGCGACGAGCGCGAGGAAGCTGACGCTGACGACAGCGTCGAGGGTGACAAGCCAGGTGGTAGGCAATTTTTTGCCCATGAAGACGAGATCGAACTGGCGGTCGCCCCAGACGAGATAGGCGTTGAAGATTTCTTGGTTAGGCACGAGCGCGATGGCGAGCACCGGAATGAGCAGGATGAGGGCAATGACGGCGCGCCAGTCGCGAGCGGTGAGCTTTGCTTTTGGCGTCATCTTTGTTGGATCGACTCCGGTTCGTGGAGCGTTGTCGCTCGCGCGGAGATATTTTTGCCCAGCGAGATAGACGCAGATGGCGAGAAGCATTCCTACTCCGGCTGCAGCGAAGCCGTAGTGCCAGCCTACCGTTTCACCGAGCGTGCCGACGATGAGCGGCGAAGCGATGACGCCGGCATTGATGCCGAGGTAGAATATTTGGAAGGCATCGGCGCGGCGCAGGTCGTCAGGTTTATAAAGTGAACCGACCTGGCTGGCGATATTCCCTTTGAACATTCCGCACCCGAGCACGAGACAAAGGAGCGCGAAGAGAAACGCGCCCTCGAGTGCCATGAGGAAATGACCGGCAGCCATGGTAAGCGCGCCGAGCAGCACGGTGCGACGGCGGCCGAGCACGCGGTCGGCGAGGAAGCCGCCAAAGATCGGCGTGAGATACACGCTCGCGGTGTAGGTGCCGAAGATGGCGGAGGCGAGCGCCTGGCCATTGAGGCTGCCGTAAAGTTTGCGGTAGCTCGAGAAAGCAACGACGTGCTCGATGTGGCCCGGCAGGAGGAGATACTTGACCATGTAAAGGACAAGCAAGGCCTGCATGCCGTAGTAGGAAAAGCGTTCCCAGGCTTCGGTGAAGGCGAGATACCAGAGCCCGCGTGGATGGCCGAAGAATCGTGGCTCAGGAATCTCGCCAGCTAGTGGCGTGGCGTCATCAGGTTCGGCTACGGCGGTCATCGATCAGGAACTACGCAGGACATTCCAATCAGGAAAGCAGGTTAAAGAAGAGATGAATTTTAAAGCCAGAAAACCAAAAAGGAGGACCGACTTGTAAGCCCTTCTGGATTTCTCGTTTTCAAAATTCCTTCGTTTTCCTTCGTTCCTGCTTCGGTGACCGATTATCGCGCTAAGGCTATTTCGCTGAGGGGTCGGCTGGCGCGCCGGTTGGGTTCGTCGTGCTTGCGGGCGGCGCTTCTCCGGGCGCTGACGTGGAACCAGTTGCTGACTCGGGCGACGCGATCGTGGTAGGTGCCGGATCTGGCGAAGAAGTAGTGCTCTTCGGTTCCGCAACCGTAGCCTTTGCCGCTGCGGCTTTCGCAGCCGCCGCCTGACCTGCTGCTTTCTTTTTCGCCTCGGCTGCGGCTGCTGCTTCGGCGAGGTTCGCGTCCACCGCTGCGGCTTCGGTCGGGTGAATCTCGTGATAGTAGCTATTGGATTTGGCGAGCTGATCCTTGCGCTGCAAGAGCGCGTCGAACCGCTCCCGCGTACTAAGCTCGAATACCTTGTCCATCTTGATTGCTTCAAATGGACATACTTCCACACAAATCTGGCAGCTCATGCAAACCGAGATATCGATATCGAATACCTTGGGATAGAACTGCGGCTTGCCCAGGTAGTCCGGTTTCTTATCGTCACTCTTGACGATATAGATACATTGCGGCGGACATTCCTTCTCGCAAATCTTGCACGCCACGCACCGCAGACCGGCGTGTGCGTCCCCACCATCGTACACCAGAAACGGAAAGTTACGATAGTTCTCCGGCAGCGGGCTTCGCTCTTCCGGATACTGCACCGTCGTTAGCCGATCTTCCTCGAAATAGCTGCCGACGAAGTTCTTCGCCGTCACTGCCATTCCCTTGAGTATTCCGCTTCCTATCATTAATCTACTTCTCCCGTTCTGTCATTCCGAGCGAAGCCGAGGAATCTCTAGCTCTCCGACGGACCAGAAATGTCTCGACTTCGCTCGATATGACAAGAACTAACGATCCACTTCACCCATAACTATATCGACGCTCCCGAGGATCACCATCACGTCAGCGACCGTATGCCCGAGGCACATATCTTCAAGCACTGTCAGATTGATGAAGCTCGGAGGGCGCACGCGATATCGATACGGATTGCCCGTGCCATCACTAACGAGATAAAAGCCGAGCTCGCCCTTCGGCCCTTCTATTCGGCCATAGGCCTCGCCAATCGGCGGCCGAAAAGCGCGCACCTTTACCTTTGGATTCATCACTGGCCCCGGCTGAATCTGATCGAACGCCTGGTGCAGGATGGCGAGGCTTTCCCGTATCTCCAGCACCCGCATCATCAACCGATCGTAGGTGTCGCCGTGATCACCCAGCGGTACGCGAAATTTCAGTCGCGGGTAATAGCCGTAACCATCTACTTTGCGAATATCGTAGTTAACGCCGGACGCCCGCAACATCGGGCCCGTGATTCCGGCATTGATGGCCAGTTCAGCCGATAGTTTTCCCACCTCCTGCGTCCGCGCGATGATGATCTCGTTCTCCAGGATGAGCTTCTCAAATTCATCCAGAAATCGCGGAAAGTTATCGACTACTCGTTTGGCGCGTTGCATCCAGTCTAGTCCGGCATCAACCCGGCAACCACCAAAGCGCATGTAGTCACACATCATGCGTGAGCCAGATAGCGACTCGAATAAATCGAGTATCTTCTCGCGTTCGCGAAAGGCATACATGAGTGGAGTTCCCCACGCGCCCATGTCATTGAGCAGAAAGCCAAGGAGAGAGGTGTGGTTCTGAAGCCTCGTTAGTTCCGCCAAAATAACTCGGAGATACTCCGCGCGTTCGGGAACTTCGATCGCGGCCAGTTTCTCCACGCTTAAAGCATAGGCCCAGTTATTGGTCATGGAGCAGAAGTAGTCGAGCCGATCGGTATATGGCATCGAACCGAGGTAGCTGGTTCGCTCTCCGATCTGTTCGTGATTGCGATGGAGGTAACCGAAGACAGGCTTGAGCTTCCGGACTATCTCACCCTCCAGCGCGACGTTCATCCGGAACACGCCATGAGTAGATGGGTGCTGCGGTCCCATCGAGATCTCGAGGAGTTCGCCTTCCAATTGCGAGCTCATGCGCGGCGGCGCCTGCTCCAGCTCGTGCAAACCAGCAGTCATATTACGAAAGGAAAGGGGAGCCACAGATAAACACAGATTTACATAGATATGAGCTTCTGAATCTGTGTTTCATCTGTGTTAATCTGTGGCGAGCTTTTCTGCGCCATCCAGTTCTGGCCGCGCAGCGTGATGTTGTTTCACTCGCTCCAGCACTTCATCGTGCGGAGTAGGTTCGTACTCGAAGTCGTCCGGCTGCACGTAATCCTTCCGCATCGGATGATCTTCAAACTCATCCCACATCAGGATCCGCCGCAGATCAGGGTGTCCCTCAAAATGGATACCGTAGAGATCGTAGATCTCCCGCTCCTGTAGTTCGGCGCTCCGCCAAACTGCGGTAAGCGAGGGCAAACGTGCTCCGGCGGCGCGGTCAGCCGTGCGCATGCGAATAATTAACGGCCCGTGTTTGTGCGCGATGGAGTAGAGATGGTAAACAGCTTCCAGGTAAGCCGGAATAGTTTCGTCGGTAGTTACGCGAACTTCCTTCTCTACTCCATCTACTATTTGCTTTACCTTGGTAGTTTGCTCGACCTTTCGTTCCAGCCAATCTACGCCGGTAACATTCGAGCAGAAGTCCAGCAGCAAGGCCGGATCGTCGCGTAGAAATCGAGCTATTGTTATTGCGTGCTCGCGATCGAATAATAAGGATGCCTGGTTACTAGGGCTGAGATTCGCGATGATCGATACCGTAGCCCCAGGAACGGCAGCTTCGATTCGTGCTTTGACCTGCTCGAGCGGCTCCAGCATCAGGCGCGCTCAATTACCGGAGGACTGAATAGCTCGCGATTAGCCGGCGGAGTTAAGTCGTGCGCGCCGAACTCCGGCACTGGATATTCACTCGGCTGCTCCGGTTTGAGAAACTCGGCTTTGCCGGCGCCGGTCAGCTTCTGTTCATCGATTTTGCGCTGTAGCTCCATGAAGGCGTGGAGCAATGCCTCGGGCCGCGGGGGACAACCAGGTATGTAAACGTCCACCGGAATATAACGATCTACTCCTTTAAGGACGTTGTACCCTTGTTTGAAAGGGCCGCCTGAAATGGCACAGGCGCCCATGGCGATAACATACTTCGGATCGGCCATCTGATTATAAAGGCGGACGATTTGCGGCGCCATCTTCTTGGTCACGGTGCCGGCGACGATCATCAGATCAGCCTGGCGCGGCGATGGCCGGAATACTTCGCCACCGAACCGCGCGATGTCGTAGCGTGATGCCGCCGTAGCGATCATCTCGATGGCGCAACACGCCAGACCGAACTGGAGTGGCCAAATCGAGTTTTTGCGTCCCCAGTTATAAAGCTCCTGCACCGACGTGACCCAGACGCCTTGTCGCTGCAATTCGCTGCGCAGTCTCTCGTCTACGCCTTCGTTCATCGTGCCCAATCTAAACAACCTTTACCCCAGGCCCAAAGGAGACCTTCGATTAACAGGAGGAGGAAAATAAGGATCGCGACAAAACCGCCGAGCGGCAACCCGGTGAAAGCGACGGCAAAGGGGATGAGGAAGACCGCTTCGACGTCGAAGATGAGAAAGATGATGGCGTAAAGATAATACTGCGACCGGAATTGAATCTGCGCGTCACCCACGGACTCGATGCCGCACTCGTAGGTAGCATTCTTCAGCGCCCCGGGTTTCGGCGGCTGGAAAACTCCGCGCCAGAGCCACGCCAGAGCCAGCGGCCCCATCGGGAATACCACTGCGACGCCGATGAAGATAATGATGAAAAGATACGGATGCGGAGTCATCAATGCCGTGAATCGGAAGCTAAAGTGCAATATAATCTCGATGTGGAGAAAACGATAAAGCATTTCCGCGATTTCGCTCGCGGCCGAACGTGCCGATGCCGAATACTACAAACAGCTCAGCGGGAACGAGCGGTTGCAGATTATGGTAGAGTTGCTGAACCATGCGCCGGAGCAGCGACTTGAGAGAGTTTGTCGAATTACTCAACTCGCGCAGCGTCGAGTACGTCATCGTGGGAGCGCATAGCTTCGCCTTCGAGGCGCGACCCCGCTTCACCGGCGATCTCGATATACTTCTTCGGCCGAGCCCGGAGAACGCATTAATAATGATGCGGGTGCTGAAAGACTTCGGCTTCGGCGGACTCGATATTTCGAAAGCGGCTTTCCAAACGCCAGATCAAGTCATCGAGCTCGGGCGAGCGCCGCTTCGCAACGATCTTCTCACGAGCATAACCGGTGTGTCAGTCGAAGAGGCGTTTTCCACGCGTGAAACAGCCGAGATCGGTGAATCGGCGTGTTCATATTGGGTAAGGACGCGCTAATCAAAAACAAACGCGCGGTCGGACGTCCGCAAGACAGAGCTGACCTCGAAGCGCTCGAAAGCTGACTTTTACTTGCTTAGCTAACTTGGCGCCGCTTTCCTTCACGGCGAGTGAGCGCGTTTGCCGATCAGATTTTTGTTAACGGAAAGCAGTGGCTGCTTTCGCTGCTCGTGAACGCGCCGGAGTGGCTGCTCCAGAGCGTATCTGCTTTAATTAATATCGCCGCGCTTCTGGCTGTTTTCCTCACGCTCTTTGCCGCGATGTCGGTGCTCGAGCGGAAGATTCTCGGGCGCATCCAGAATCGCTACGGGCCGAATCGCGTCGGCCCCTTCGGCCTGCTTCAGCCGATGGCGGACGGCATCAAGATGCTGATCAAGGAAGACATCGTGCCGGCGCGCGCGGACAAAGTGGTGCACTTTTGCGCGCCGATTCTTATCGCGGCCACGGCAATTCTCACGCTAGGGATTATCCCTTATGGGCGAAACATGACGCCGCTGGCGCTCGATGGCGGCATCCTGTTTTTCTTCGCCGTTGGTTCGACCACGGAGCTGGGCGTGTTCATGGCGGGGTGGGGCAGCAACAATAAGTTTTCGATGCTGGGAGCGATGCGCGCGATCGCGCAGATGGTGAGCTATGAATTGCCTCTGATTATTACCACCTTGCCCGTCGTGATGGTGGTCGGCTCGCTTTCGCCGGATGCGATCGTCGCGGCGCAGGGCGGATACGCGCTCGGAATTGTGCCGCGGTGGTTCGCGCTGACTCCCTGGGGCGGGGCAGCGTTCATTTTGTTTTTCATCGCCGCATTGGTGGAGTCAAACCGAACGCCGTTCGATGTGCCGGAAGGCGAGTCGGAGATCGTCGCTGGACACATGACCGAGTATTCGGGATTTAAATACGCGACGTTTTTTCTCGCGGAGTATCTGGGAATGTTCGCGGTAAGCGGGCTCGCGATCACGTTGTTCCTCGGCGGATGGCAGGCGCCGGTGCCCTGGCTGGAGTTTGTGCCGAGCTACGCCTGGTTTTTCCTCAAGCTGTTCGCGCTGCTCTTCATCTTCGTCTGGCTCCGCGGAACGCTCCCGCGCACACGCGTCGATCAGGTGATGAATTTCGCCTGGAAATTCGTGCTCCCAATGGCCTTCACCTGCGTGCTGGCCGCGGCGGTGTGGCACTATGCGGGACGGCGAATAAGCGGCTGGCTTTGGTCGTTCCTGGTCGTCGCGACCGTTTACGCGCTGTTGTCGCTCTTGCTCGATACGAAAAGAAAATTCGCGCCGCGCACCTACCGCTTTGCTGAATGAACGTGGCCTTTTTTGTCATTGCCGCTGGCACTCTCGGCGCCGCCCTGGCTGCGGCGCTCTTGCCGCGATTGATCCACGCCGCGCTGGCTTTTGCCATTTCGTTCGTCGGCGTGGCCGCAGCCTATTTCTTGTTAGGCGCGGAGTTCGTCGGGTTAGTGCAGGTGTTTGTCTATATCGGCGCGGTCGCGGTGCTGATTGTGTTTACAATTTTGCTGAC
>QHBL01000349.1:4498-6333 GCA_003244125.1 Chthoniobacterales bacterium | reverse complement strand
CCGCGGCCGTTTTATTTCAGCCAAATCCGGATCGATCCGGCGAATGATCAGCGCGTTTACCTGCTCGGCTTCGCGCTGCTGGTTTCTGACGATGGGGGCAAGACATTCCGCGAAGACCTTTCGGAAAAACTCCATCCTGATATGCACGCGCTCGCCATCCAAAACGGCAGTGCGCCTGCACCGAAGCCGCCAAAACCCGAAGACAAGAACAAGCCGCCAAAGCCGCCGGTCTCGTTGCGCGTGATTGTCGGCAATGACGGCGGCGTTTACCAGAGCTACGCCGGTGGAAAAAACTGGGAACATCTCAATCGATTCGCGGCGGGCGAGTATTACCGGATTTCAGTCGATGACTCGAAGCCGGCGTACCGGATCGCGGGCGGATTGCAGGACAATTCCAACTGGGTGGGCCCGAGCGCAGTGCTGAGCAAGGAAGGCATCCGCAACTCCGATTGGACGCCGTTCACTGGCGCGGATGGCTTTTATGTATTGTTCGATCCGACCGATCGCGACGTTCTCTATGGTGATAACCAGGAAGGCGTGGTGCACCGCTTCAACATGCGCACGGGCGAGCTGCGCAACCTCAAGCCCCAGCCGCCGGAAGGCAGGCAGGCCACGCGATTCCACTGGAACTCCCCGCTCGTCATGAGCCGGCACAAACCGGGCGTGTTGTATCTCGGCGGTAACTTTGTTTATCGCCTGACCGATCGCGCCGAGCGTTACCAGGTTATCAGCCCTGACCTAACGAGGAACGATCCGGGGAAGACGAACACCGTCGGGAGCGGCGCGGAGAGTTACGGAGTGGTCTATTCGCTGGCCGAATCACCTGTGCGCGCCGGGACGCTTTGGGCCGGGACCGATGACGGGCGACTTTGGCTGAGCAACGACGACGGCGCACATTGGAATGAACTGACGGAGAATTTGCCGGAGCCGATTCGTAATCAATGGATCGTGCGGATCGAGCCGGGCGCGCAGGATGCGAACGTCGCTTACGTCGCTGCGAATGCATATCGTTCTGGCGACGACCGGCCGATGATTGCGCGCACGGGGGATGGCGGCAAAACCTGGACGAGCGTGACTGGCGATCTGCCGGTCAACGCGCCGGTGGAGGTCATTCGCGAAGATTTGGCGAATCCGAAGCTGCTTTATGCCGGGACGCATTTCGGATTGTTCGCCTCGTTTGACCAGGGCGGGCACTGGGTCCGCATCGGCGACATGCCGCCGGTGCGGGTGGACGATATTGAGATTCATCCGCGCACGTTCGATCTGGCAATCGCGACGCATGGCCGCAGTCTTTACGTGTTGGATGACGCGCGCGCGTTTCGCGAGCTGACGCCGGAGATCGCAGCGAAGCCGGCGCATTTGTTCAGCGTGCGGCCAGTGAACGGTTTTTACATGCCGGTCGGCTTTTCTGAATGGAACGGCAAAGGCGTTTATCGCGGCGCTAATCCACCCGAAGGCGCTCTCTTCACGGCCTGGGTGCGCGAGTTCACCGGCGACGAAATCAAGATCGCGATCAGCAATGCAGCGGGCATGCCGGTGGCGAATCTCAAAGCACCCGGCGTGGCGGGATTCACCCGGATCAACTGGGATCTGCGGCCGACAGAAGATGTGTTGACGAAATACGGCGGCGACGATCCGAAGAAGCTGTTGTCGAGCGGCGACTACACCGCGGAATTGAGCTTCGGGCAGACGAAGGTGAAACAAACGTTCCACGTCGATCTGGCGGAAGGGATCCTCCCGCGCGGCGGCATTACGCAGAGTGACTAGGTAACAGTTCCGTTACCAGGAAATTCTCGCGCTCCGCCCCTTAGCGCAGTAAGTCTCCTTACTCATGC
>QHBL01000349.1:0-4355 GCA_003244125.1 Chthoniobacterales bacterium | reverse complement strand
GTTGCGCCCCAACCCGGCTGGCCTACCCACGCCCATGATGCGCAGCATAGCGGAGTCTCAGCTGTCTCCTCGCAACGCCTCGCCCGTATCCACTGGGTCACGCCGGTCGACCTCCAGCCGCCGACCGATTCAGGCGAAATCTTCGTTCATTACGGTTCTCCGCTAGTCACCTCCAGGAACACCGTCGTCGTCCCAGTAAAAACGGGCGCTANNTCCGCGTCGAAGGTCACGCGGGTTCCACGGGCGCGTTGCGCTGGTTCATGAACTCAGACTACAGCGTGCCTTTCGCGGGATTTCTTCCGGCCTTCGGTCCAACTTTGAGCCAGGATAGAGTGGTGGCGCCGGCTGGGGGAGGGACGGTATTGATCCGTCAGGATGATGACGATCGGCGTGCAGCCGTCAGGCGCGTCGCCTTCTACGGAATCGACAACTTCACGGCCAACCGCCAGGCGTTCATCGACGGGGTCAAGATCAACACACCCATCACCGCAGACCACAATGGGAACTTGTTCTTCGGTTTCATTGTCGTGGGAGAGACCCCGGGTGTAGCCTTGGAAAGCGGACTGGCCAGGATTGGCAGCGATGGCACCGGGTCGTGGATAGCTGCTTCAGCGGCCAGCAGCGATTTCGGCATCAACAAAGTGAGCACGAGTTGCGCGCCGGCGTTATCCCGAAACGAGAAGCAGCTTTACGTCGCGGTGAATAGCTTCGATTTCAGCCCCGGTTATCTGCTTGAACTCGACGCCACAACCCTTCAACCCCTTAACAAAGTGCGGCTGATCGATCCCGCTTCCGGTAACGATGCGCTTCTGACCGACCAAAGCAGCGCCACGCCAACAGTTGGCCCCGATGGTGACGTTTTCTACGGAGTCCTCGAAAGTCCCTCCCCATCCCACAACGATCGAGGATGGCTCTTACACTTTAGCGGTAATCTGCGACGGACGAAGATTCCGGGCAGTTTTGGCTGGGATGATACGGCGTCCATAGTCAATGCATCGCTCGTCCCGTCCTATCACGGCACTTCGAGCTATCTCGTCATGACGAAGTATAACAACTATGCTGGACGAGGGGGCGACGGCGTAAACAAACTGGCCATCCTTGATCCCACCGCGTCCGAGCCCGATCCGGTGCTGGGCAATCCGGTGATGAACGAAGTGTTGACCATCACCGGTGTGACGCCGGATCCGGAGTTTCCCTCGTTGCCCAATGCCGTGCGAGAGTGGTGCATCAACACCGCGGCGGTCGATCCGTTCACCAGGTCTGTGCTGGCGAACAGCGAAGACGGCCGGCTTTACCGCTGGGACCTGGCCACCAACACCTTCTCGCAAATCATCACCCTGACGGGCGGTATCGGCGAGGCCTATACGCCGACGGTCATCGGAGGCGACGGCACCGTTTACGCGATCAACCGGGCGATGTTGTTCACGATCGGCCGCTGAATTGACGTCATCCCTCGTCTTGCCAAGGTGATGTCGCCCTGCTGGTCGCCATCATGGAGATAAAGAACATTCGGGAAGCGAAGGATTCGTTCGAAGTCCTGCAAACCACGAAACGAACCCAGACCGCAATGATGACCTTGCAACCGGGAAAGTCTTCCGGCAGCAAGCCCGAAGGTCACAAGCACAGCGATCAGGTCTTGCTCGTGCTCGAGGGTGAAGTGGAAGGCGAGATAGGGGACAAGACGATCACGATGAAACAAGGCGACGTCATCGTTATCCAGGCGGGCACGCGGCATAAGTTCAGCAATCGTTCCTCGGTCGACGCGGTCACATTCAACACTTACTCGCCGCCGGAATATTGAGCTGTAGCCGTTTCGCTGTGCGAAACGCGGGGGTCGTGCGGCCGCAACATCAAAGCCGAATCCAACTACGCAGCCAGCAGCGGGACGATCGCCGCGGGATTGCCGCCGAACTTTGGGTAAACGAATCGCGCTGCGGGTGAGCCTTCGCGGATGATGGCGCAGGCGCGCGTGAGCCCGCGTTCCCGCAGCTGTCGCAAGGCCGCTTCCAGCAACAGCGTTCCCAGGCCGCGGTTGCGATATTCCATCAGTACACACGGACCGGGCACGAGATGCTCGGGCGCATTTCCCTCAGGCACGAGTAACGTCGCGCCGATAATTCGCGTGCCGTGACGCAGGACGAGGCGCAGCGTCGCTTCGTTCGCAAGCAGGCGCGCGATCGAATTGCTCACCATCGCGCTTACTTCGTGCAGCGTCGAATTCCAGCTCGGGTCGAGCGCGAGCGATTTCGCGATGACCGCGCGCAGTTTTTCCTCATCCTCCGCCGCAGCCAGCTCGATGCGATAATGCCGCGGCACCGCCAACTCGGGCAGCTCCGCTTTCCCGAAGTCCCAAGTGAAGTTCACCCATCGCGTGATGTTCATGCGCCGTGCCACAATCTTTCGCGCCCGAGGCCCCGCCCGGACGCGCGTTTGGTCGGCCAATTACATCGCCTGAACGGTCTTCAACGTCGAGTGAAATGCTTGATACATTTCGCGATGTTGAGCCATTCCGCGGCGCAAGACAGGTTTGAAATTAGCGAGATCGGCGACGTTCAGCACCTGATCGACACTCTGCACAAATGCACTCATGGCGTCGTTGGTGGTGAAGCGATGCGTCAGGAGCACGACGAAATGCTCGCGCCGCTGCGCACCTGGCCGCCGCTTCATTTCATTGAGGATGGAATTAGTCGCAGGCGTCGAGCCTTTGAAGTTTTCGTAAATCACCACCAAGTCGTACGAATACGTGCGCAGCTTCAGCAACACGTCCTCTTCGTGCAGCCCGATGTGGACCTTGAAGTTGAGATCGATGAGCTGCGGCGCGATCATTTTTTGAAACTCCTGGTGATCGACGCACACCAGCGCGGTGGTATCACCGGCATCGAACCCGAACTCGTGCTCGTTTTCCATGTTCATCGGAATGCGTTGGCGGGAATATCGAGGCGCAGGCCGGAGTCGAGCTCGGTGTCAACCCCGCGCGTTTTGTGAATGATATCGATGCCGCGCGTGATGCGACCTTTGCGCGTAGCGTAAAGAACCGCAGTCTCCTCCGAGATCAGCCCCGTCTCGAACGCGGTCAGGATCGACTGGTCGAAGGTCATCCAGCCGAGCTGCGAGCTGGCCTCGATGATTTCGTAGAAATTGCGGTGCTCCCCTTCCCCGAGCGCGATCGCTTCCTTCGTGCGCAGATTATTTCCGATAATCTCCGTGAGCAATTGCCGGCCGCCGCTCAACTTCGGCGCGAGCCGCTGGCTAATGACGTAACGCACGACATCCGAGAGACGAATGCGCAATTGCTGCTCTTCGCCTAACGAGAACAAGCCGAGGATGCGGTTGATCGACTGGCCCGCGTCCACCGTGTGGAGCGTGCTCAGCACCAGGTGGCCCGTCTCCGCCGCCATCAGCGCCACTTCCACCGTGGCCCGGTCGCGCATTTCCCCCACGAGAATGACCTTGGGCGCCTGGCGCAGTGCCGCGCGCAGCCCATTGGGATAGTTATTATAATCCTGTCCCAGCTCGCGCTGATTGAACGTCGCCTTGCGCGTGGGATGGACGAACTCGATCGGGTCTTCCAGCGTAACGATGTGCACCGGCTGCGTCTCGTTAATCTCATTTAGAATCGCGGCCAGCGTGGTCGTCTTGCCGCTGCCGGTCGCGCCGGTGACAAGAATCAATCCCGTTTTTTCTCTCGCCACTTCTTTGAAGACCGGCGGCAGCCCGAGCGACTGGAAACTCGGGATGTTGCCTTCCAGCCGACGCATGACGATGGAGAAATTGCCGCGCTGCCGGAAAATGTTGACGCGGAAACGCGCGTTATCATCGAGCGAGTAACTGCAATCGCACGAGCCGCCGCTGAGATAATCATACATCAACCGCTGATTGCCCTGCATGAGCGAGATGGCGAGCTGCTCGGTTTGAAACGGCGTCAGTGCCTGGATGGGCGGATCGAGATAAACCGGCTTTAGCTCACCGAAATCCTCCACCTGAAGCGGATGGCCGACGGAGAAATTCAGGTCGGAGATTCCGGTATTGCTCTTGAGCATTCCGCTCAAAATCTTGTCGAGATCGGGCAATCTCATTCTTCGCTCAAGTCTTCCGGGGGAGTTTTCATGAATGGCCGAAACTTCTTTTTATCGATCGCCTTGTCGTAAGCTTCCTCGGGCGAGATGCGCGCGCCGCGCAGATGCTCCATGATCGCGTCGTCAAGCGGCTGGTTCCCTTTCTTTTTGCCGACCTGAATCATGCCCGGGATTTGATGCGTCTTGGCCTCGCGTACGAGATTGGCGATGGCCATATCGACCACGAGAATCTCGAGCGCGGCCACGCGTCCCGGTTTGTCGATGCGTTTGAAAAGATTT
>QHBL01000113.1 GCA_003244125.1 Chthoniobacterales bacterium | reverse complement strand
AGGAAGCGCTGGAGGACAAGCTGATCGACGGGCTCGGTCAGATCGAAGACGCCTACGCCAAAGCCAAACAGCTCGCGGGCGCGCCGGATGCGCACGTCGTTCGCTATACGCCGCCGTTTAGCCTCGGCCGCATTTTCCGCGCGCTGAGCGAAAGCGGAAAAGTGCAAATTGAGCTGCCGCGCCAGCTCGTTCCGCAGCTCGAGAGCGGGCGCGCTTATTATTTGCCGAGCTTCTACGCGCCGTAAAAGCGCATGGGCGATCTCCTGGGTGCGCTCGGCTCCATCACGAACGCCCTTTTTCTCGTCGTCAGCATCTACATTTACGTTTCGCTTTTGCGCCAGATCGCGCGTCGCCCTACAGATGCCGCCGTCGCCACCGAACGGCGCTTCGGTTTACCTGAAGCAGCCCTCGCGCTCGCTCTCGGCACCTTGTTCATCATCACCAGCTTCAACACCTCAGGCGCGCGCACGGTTAATCTACGCACGCGCGACCTCATCGGCACAGCCTTGGTCGAGCTGGGCTTGATCGGGTTCATCGCGCTCTTTTTGAAGCTGCGCGATTTTCGGCTGACGCAGCTCGCCGGATTGAATCGGCTGAGTTTTCGCCGCGCCTTTGCCACCGGATTCATCCTGCTCATTGTCGCTTATCCGCTCATCGTGATGGCGGATTGGATGACCGCGCGGATGGCCGGGTTTTCCGAGTCGAGCAGGCAGGGAATCATCGAACTCTTCAGCGGCTCGCAATTGATCGAGCAACGCGTGCTCATCATCGTGTTGGCGGTCGCGGTCGCGCCGTTGGCGGAGGAATTCATCTTTCGCTTTTTTCTCTACGGCGTGTTGCGGCGTTACGCCGGCCGCGTGGTCGCGCTCGTGCTCTCGGCGGCGTTATTCGCCGCCGTGCATGCGCATCTGCCATCGTTCGCGCCGCTCTTCGTTTTGGGCGCCTGCTTCACCCTTGCTTACGAATGGAGCGGCTCACTTCTCGTTTCCATGTCGATGCATTCGCTCTTCAACAGCCTCACGCTACTCGCACTCGCTTTTCCCAACACCATCGACCAATGACTCTGCGCCGGCTTGGCGAGGAGAAACTGCTCGCGCAAATCCTGCCGCACCTCGCCACCAACCGCGGCGTTGTCACTGCGGCGGGCGATGATTGCGCCCTCGTCAGGTTCCGCGGCGCGCGGGACCTGCTCGTGCTCAAGTCGGACTGCGTGGTGGAAGGTGTCCACTTCAATCCCGTCGCGGCCCCCGCTGCGGTCGGCTGGAAAGCAATGATGCGCGCTCTCAGTGATTTCGCTGCCATGGCCGCGTTACCGGAGTTCGCGCTCATCACCCTCGTCATCTCGGCGGACCGGCCGCCGAGTTGGGTGCGCGGACTTTACCGCGGGCTGAACAGCGCCGCGAAGCGGTTCAAAGTCGCCGTCGTCGGGGGCGAGACGAGCAGCACCGCCGGCAACACCATGGTGGCCGTCTGCGTCGCTGGCCGCGTCGAAGCCGGGCGCTCGCCTTTGCGCAGCGGTGGAAAAGCCAACGACGACCTCTTCGTCACCGGCGAGCTTGGCGGCTCGATTCGCGGCCGCCATTTGAAGTTCATCCCGCGCATTGCTGAAGCGCGCTGGCTCACCCGCCACTTCAAACTTCACGCCATGATCGATCTGAGCGACGGACTCGGCGCCGATCTGCCGCGGCTTGCGCGCGCGAGCCGGCTCGGTTTCCACATCGACGAAAGCGCTCTCCCCGTCGCGCGTGGCTGCACCATTGAGCAAGCGATCTCCGACGGCGAAGATTACGAGCTGCTCTTCTCAATTCCGCCGCGACAACGCGAAGCACTCCAACGCAGCTGGAAGAAGAAGTTCCCCAAGTTGCGCGTGACGCGCATCGGCAAGTTGCTTCATCCGTCATCCTTCATCCTTCCGCCTTTCTTCCGCGGCTATGTTCATTTCCAGAAGCGCCGCTGAGACGGAGGAAGCCGGCGCACGATTCGCGCCCGAGCTTCGCGCCGGTGACGTGCTCGCGCTTAGCGGAGATTTGGGCGCTGGCAAAACGCGATTCGTCAAAGGGCTCGCGCGCGCTCTCGGCAGCAGCGATGCCGTGACCAGTCCCACCTTCACGCTCGTGCACGAGTACTCCGGCGGACGATTGCCGCTCTATCATTTCGATTTTTACCGCCTGGAAAACGCCGACGCCTTATGCGCGCTCGATTTCGATGAATACGTTTTTGGCAATGGCGTAAGCGTCATCGAATGGGCGGACAAATTCCCGGCTTCTCTCCCGTCTCTCACGCGCTGGCTCCGCTTCGACATCGTTTCGGCCGAAGTCCGCGCGCTCCAAATCAATGCCGCCCACGGATGACCCTTCTCGCGTTTGATCTTTCCACCCGGCAGGGCAGCATCGCCCTTTGCCGCGATGGCGAGCTAACGACGTCCCGCCACTGGGCGAACGATCGCCGCAACTCCGCGCCGTTTTTTCTCGCGCTTCAGGAGGTGGTTCGCGCGCATGGCCAACCGCGACGCATCGTCGTGGGACTCGGCCCCGGTTCTTACACCGGCACACGCATCGCCATCTCGGCCGCGATCGGATTACAAATGATCGGCGGCGCTCAGCTATGTGGGGTGCCGTCCGTTTGCGCCCTCTCCGATGAAAACGAGTTCGCCGTCATCGGAGACGCGAAGCGCAACTCCTTCTTCTTCGGACGCGTTCGTCACGGCGAAATCGCCGGCGAGATCGAGTTGCTGTCGTCGGATGAAATTTCGCAACGGCTGTCCAAAACGTTGCTCCCGATTTACACCTCAGATGCGTTGCCGCAGTTTCCCACGACGGCTTTGCGGTTCCCACGCGCCGAGTTACTCGCCAGCTGCGCATCGCGCAGTGAAAATCTTGCGCGCGCACCGCTCGAGCCGATTTATCTTCGCCCGCCGCACATCACTCAGCCACGAAACCAATGACGCCGCATCAATATCGCTGTTGGGTTGAAATTGACCGCAGCGCTTTGCGGCACAATGCAGGACTCATCCGCGCCAGGCTTGGGCCGAAAATCGAGATCATCGCCGTCGTCAAAGCAAACGCCTACGGCCATGGCTTGACCGGTTGCGCCGAAGCGCTCGGCGATCACGTCGATTATTTCGGCGTCGCCAACGTCGAGGAAGCGATGACTCTGCGCAACGCTGTCAAACATCCCATCATTATTCTCGGGCCAGCTCTGCCGCAGGAGCGCGCGGCGATCGCGGGCGCCGGTTTCATTCCGTCGATTTCAACCTGGGAAGAAGCGGAAGATTTCTCGCGTATCGCCCCGGCGACCGGCGTAGCCATCAATTTCAAAATCGATTCCGGCATGGGACGAATGGGCAGCCTCGCCCGCGACGCGGTCGCGCTCTTCCGCCGAGTCGTCGCGCTGCCGAACATCACCATCCACAGCGTCTCAACACATCTTCCGGTCTCGAACGAGGACCCGACGTTTACGCGCGAGCAGCTGCGCAATTTCGCCAGCCTCGTCACACAATTGCGGCGCGAGGTGCCGGGTGTCTACAAGGTGCACGCGCTGCAAACGGCTGGACTTCTCGCCTTCGGGCAGGAGTCGTTCGACATCGTGCGGCCAGGCATTCTGCTCTACGGCATCTCGCCGCTGCCGGAATTTCAGCGCGAGCTGCGGCCTGTCATGACCTGGAAGACGCGCGTCGTGCTTGTCCGAGACATGCCGGCAGGCCACGGCATCAGTTACGGACGCACCTTTCTTACGTCGCGACCGGTGCGCGTCGCCACTCTCGCCGCCGGTTACGCGGATGGTTATCCGCGACATCTTTCCAACACCGGCGCGTCTCTGCTCGTGCGTGGCAGGCGCTGTCCGCTCCTCGGTCGCGTGACGATGGATTTGATGATGATCGATGTTTCCGATGTTCCCGATGTCGAGCTCGGCGATGAAGTTGTTTTGATGGGCAGACAGGACGATGAGGAAATTTCCTGCGCCGAGCTGGCGGAGCGCGCCGGCACGATCACGTGGGAAATTACGACGCGAATCGGCAGTCGCGTTCGCGGAGCGTTCGTATGAATCGAAGTTTAGTGAGCTAACGAGGTAAGGACTCATCGATGTTCCAGATCATCTTCAATGAGCTAAGCGCGGCGGAGATGGCTGCGCTGCCGAAGAAGTTGCAGCTCGAGTTGCTGGCTGAGTTCCAGATTTTGCCCGAAGACCTGGACAATCTCGACCACAGCCGTTTCGGCGTGCTCGAGCGCGAGGGCAGGAAGCTCTACCGTTATCGGGCGAAGGATTACCGCATCTACTTCGCGCGCACCGCGGAAGGCGTCACGGTCCATCGCGTGCTGCACAAAAATACGCTGCGCGATTTTCTCTACCGAACCAAGCTGCCCACCGGCGAAGATGAGCAACTCAAACAAACGCGCGAGTTCTGGAAGTTGATCGAGGAAGGCGAACGCACGCGGAAAAGGACGTGAACGACCTTTTGTCATTCCGAGCGGAGTGAAGTCGAGGAATCTCTAATTTTTCTCTGCTACGTCGAATGACTAGAGATGTCTCGACTCCGCTCGACATGACAAAAGACGAGGAACTGCGCCGGCGCGAGTTCCCCATTTGCGCGAATAAAATTTACCTCGCCCATGCCGCGGACGCACCGCTGCCACGACGTGTCGCGGACGCGATGCACGACTTCATCGAGAACGCCGCGTGCAACGAAAAGCTGTTCGACGAATCGCTCGCTTTTATCGCGCAGACACGGGAGCTCATCGCCGGTTTCATTGGTGCACAGCCGGATGAAGTTTCACTGACCGGGCCGACTTCAAGCGGCCTGAGCGCGATCGCCAACGGGCTCGACTGGAACGCGGGCGACGAGGTCGTGTGTTACCTGGACGAATATCCGGCCAACGTTTACCCGTGGCTCGCGCTTCAGCGTCGCGCAGTTAAAATCGTGTTTCTCGAGCCTGCGTGCATCGGCGAGATCACACCCGAAATGGTCGAGCGCGCGTTGACCAAACGCACGAAGCTCGTCGCCCTGGCCAGCGCAAATTATTGCAGCGGCTATCGCATCAACATTGATGCCATCGGCTCACTTTGCCACGAACGCGGCGCGTTCTTCTCCGTTGATGGAATCCAGACGCTGGGCGCATTTAGCATTCCGCTCGGTCACGTCGATTTCCTCAGCGCCGGCGCGCAAAAGTGGATGCTCGGTCCCTCCGGCGCCGGCATTTTGTTCGTGAGTAATCGCGTGCGCGATTTGCTTTGGCCGAGCGTGATCGGCGGCTGGAATGTGCGCGCGCCGAATTTCATCGCGCAGTCAGAGATCGAGTTCGCCGCGGGCGGACAGAAATTCGAGCCCGGTGGCTACAACTACGTGCCCCTTGCTGGAATGGCCGCAGCCGTCGCGCTGCTCACTGAAATTGGCTTGGATGAAATCAGCGCGCGCATCTTGCGACTGACCCGACTTTTAAGGGAGCAAATCGCACCGGCCGGATTCGAATTCCTCAGTCCGGCGGAAGACGAACACCGCTGCGGGATTCTCACGTTTCGGGATCCGCAGGTGGAGACGGAAGCGCTGATGAACGTGCTTATCGCAAATAACATCGTCGCTTCCTTGCGGCGCGACCGCAGCGATAGAGCCTGGCTCCGGATCAGTCCGCATTTTTACAATACGACCGCGGAGATCGAGCGCGTGGCAGAACTGCTGCGGTCTAGCGAAGCGCCTCAGCTTTCGCCCACCTGCTTGCGCGCAATCGGTCCGAGGTAAGGAATGTCCCAGCGCGCGCCGGAGAAGGCTTTCACCATGGCGACAACCATGATGATGAAGAACCCCAGATGAATGAGCGCGGCGATGAAATTCCAGAGCATGGCCAGAAAGCCGCCGATTCCCGGAATGGAAGCTAGAATCCAGATGAGGATGGTGGAAAGGAAGGAGAAGAGCAGCCAAATCGCGCCGAAGATGATTGATTGCATGGCGTAGAAGCGGACGAAGCTATCGCGTTTCTCCAGCAGATAGAAGATGATGCCGCCGATGAGCGGAAAGCAGGCGAGCGCGGCGGCGACGTTGGACGGAAGTCCGGTCGAGGTGGGTTCGGTGGTCACGCCGTTATTTTCGACGATGGGCGGCGTGTTGTCAGGTGGCGGTGTGGAATTTGGTGGAATTGGCTCGGGCGGCGGAATCGGAGGCGTTGTTGGGGCAGGTGACGGATCGAGTGGATCGGCCATGCGCAAGTTAGACAAAATCGCGGTGGAAATTGTCAAGTGAACTCCGAGAAAATCGAGATTCGCGGGCGCGGATTTCGCTACTTCGCGCATATCGGCTCCGGGTTGGTCTCGCAAACGGGAACGCTCACGCGCGAGCTCGTTGGCGGAGAACGCGCGGCGATTATCACCGATTCAAACATCCCGCTCACCATCGTCAACGCGGTCGCGGGCAGTCTCGCCTCGGCCGATTTTCAGGTGTCGAAGGTCGTAGTTCCCGCGGGCGAAAACGCGAAATCGTTAATCGAGGTGGAGCGAATCTGTGACGAACTGGCGTCCCTGGATCGCAGCTCAGTCCTTGTGGGAGTGGGAGGCGGAGTGGTCGGTGATTTATCGGGTTTTGTCGCGGCGATTCTTCGTCGCGGGATCGCTCACGTGCAGATTCCAACGACGCTGCTCGCGATGGTGGACAGCTCCATCGGCGGCAAGACCGGCGTGAAT
>QHBL01000421.1:486-4878 GCA_003244125.1 Chthoniobacterales bacterium | reverse complement strand
AGGAAACAGTCTGGAAAAAGTTGGCGCGGGCGTCATTCGCTATGGCTTGGTCGCAGTCTTGCTCTGGGTGGGATCGTTGAAATTCACCGCTTACGAAGCAGAAGGCATCCAGGGATTGGTTGCCAATTCGCCACTCTTCTCCTGGGCTTATGGAGTGATGAGTGTGCGCAGTTTTGCGGCGGTACTGGGCGTGATTGAGATCGGGCTCGGTGCTTTGATTGCTCTGCGTTATGTGGCGCCGAAGCTCTCCGCTCTTGGGAGCATCGGCGCGAGCATTATGTTTCTCCTCACCCTCACTTTTCTCCTGAGCACGCCGGGGGTCTGGCAACCGGGTTACGGCTTCCCGTTTCTCTCGCCGCTGCCCGGCCAGTTCCTAGCGAAGGATTTTCTGTCTGTGGGCGCCGCGCTCTGGACCGCGGGCGAAGCGCTCCGCGCAGCAAATCGAAACGATTCGAGCGCGGCGCGGTCTTAGGGTTAGGGGCGTATCATGCCTGTGAGTCGCGGCGGCGCATTGTCGGCTAACATCGCACCGTGCTCTTTAAGCCCGAGAGTTCCGCTTTGTCGCCAATCTCGTGTCAGCAATTTTTTCGCGAATGCGCGCCGGCGGACCGCCATGCATGACATAGGCGTCGCAGCGTTCCGCGATCAATTCCTTTGCCGCCTCGGATTCACCGCCAGCATAAATCACCGGCCGTGGTTGCGTGATTGGCTTGGGCTGCATGACCGAGTCCTCGATTCGATAATATTTTCCAGTGAACGAAAAGTGGTCCTCCTTCCAAATGCCGTCGACCACTTGGAGCCACTCGGCGGTGCGAGCGTAACGATCGTCGTGCGTGTCGAAATGCAGCCCGCACTTCTTCGCTTCGTCGGCCCACCAGGATGAGACGACATTGAGCGACAGCCGGCCCGAACCCAGCGATCGCGTCGATGTTCGCGGCCTGCTTTGCGAGCAAGGCCGGATTGTGGAAAGTCGGACGAACCGCGACCATCAGCTCGAGCCGTTTCGTGACCGCGGCGAGCGCGGCCGCGGTGGACCACGCATCCAAGGTTGGCGCGCCCGCGCCTTTGATGTCGTTGAGGCTCAGCTCGGCGATGAGAGTGAGGTTAAAGCCGATTTCCTCGCTCCGTTGCGCCAGGCGCCGCGAGTAATCCCAGCTCGCCTCCATCTTTTCATCGTCCACATTCCGCAGCCATCCGCCGAAGACCGGCAGCCAATATCCGTATTTCATTTGTCCCTTTCCTGAATGAGGTAATCGACCAGCCGCGCGTGCGGATCGAAACCAAGAATGCGCTGCGCATCGGCCACGAAATTTGAGAGCGCGTTGATGTCGTAGAAGAGAATCCGCCCGTCGCGCTCATCGATCAGATACTCGACTCCGCCAACGTCGATCCTTGCCTCGGCGACGATGCGCTGGACCGTGCTGATGATCTCCGCGGGCGGCTGGTACGGTTCGATTTTCAATCCAGCCTTCGGACCATCGACGAGACACATAGCGGCGTTCTCCGCCTGGCAAATTTCCGCCGGGCAAAGGTTAAAATTTTCGCCGGTGGTGAAGACTTTCATCGCGTAGAGAAACCTTCCTCCGAGCGTCTCCACCCCGGTGGATGTGGCCGCCGCGCGCCGGGACAAATTCCTGCACCAGTGCGGTCTGATCGATCCCGAGCTCGATCTGCCCTGCCGCCACCACGTCGCGCAATTCGGCTGACGAATTGATCCGCACGATCCTCGCGCCTCGTCCGCCGATGTTTGGTTTGATGATCAGCGGAAACCCAATCTCCGCCGCGACGCGGACCGCTTCCTCCGCGCGATTAATGATGCGCGACCGCGGGGCGGCGATGCCTAACGAGTGAAAGAGCGCAAGCTGCCGCGCTTTGGAAATCTCGATCTCAAAAGCCTTTGCGGGCGAGACCGTCCCGACCCTCAAACATCATCTGGAAATGATCCGCTCGATCGCGCAGACGATGAACATCGAAGTTAATTAAAACCCGAGAACTCAGGAACGAGGACAAGATATGGCAACTTCAATGACGCAAACTAACATGGCGCACGAGCCCGGACGAAAGTTGGAAAAGGCGGGCGAAGCGGTGATCCGCTACGGCCTGGTCGCGGTCCTGCTCTGGGTCGGTCTCTTGAAATTCACGGCGTATGAAGCCGAAGGCATTCAGGGGCTGGTCGCGAATTCGCCGCTCTTCTCTTGGGCTTACGGGGTGATGAGTGTGCTCAGCTTCGCCGCCGTGCTGGGCGTGATCGAGATCTCGCTCGGCCTCCTCATCGCGCTTCGCCCGGTCGCGCCTAAGCTTTCCGCCTTCGGCAGCCTCGGGGCGATCGTTATGTTTTTCCTGACGCTGACCTTTCTCCTGAGCACGCCGGGCATCTGGCACCAGCCTACGGATCTCCCTGTTTATCGCCGATGCCGGGTCAGTTTTTGGCGAAAGATCTGATGTTCCTCGGCGCGGCCATCTGGACCGCGGGCGAAGCGCTGCGCGCTGCGAATCGAAACAGCTCGAGGGCATCGATCTAAAACAGCCTTCAACCGGCCGACCGCCACTTCGAAGCGCTCGAGAAAAAAAGCAGCGCGCTTTTCGGGACGCGGAAAAAACCGGCTACGACGCCTTTCGCGTCGATGGTGGATCCGACGCTCCGCTTGAACTTTTCGTGATCGGGCAAGGCGTAGAAGCCACGTTTTTTCTTTGCGCCTTCGAGGTTCAAGACGCTCTGGATGAAACCGAGATGCGAGAAGGCTTGCGGAAAATTTCCAAGGAAAGCGCCAGTCTCCGGATCGATCTCTTCTGAATAAAGCCCAAGCGGACTGGCGAGTTCGATCATGCGCTCGAGCAACTCCTCCGCCCGCGCGAGCTGCCCTTCGCGGATGAGGTGATTGATCCACCAGAAGCTGCAGATCACGAACGCGCCTTCCTCGCCCACTTTTTCTTCGCCGCGATAGAGCAACGGCCCACGCGCCAGCTTCTGCTCCAAACTCTCGCGGGTGAGCGTCGCCACGTGGGCCTCCAGAAACCCGGTGGTGAACGCGAGCAGCGTGGAGGCGTCGAGTGAGATTTCATCCAGCTTGGCCGATAGCACCTTGCGTCCATCCACATTGACGAGGCCGCGCTCGATCACCTCGCGCCGGATTTCCGTGCAGACCTTTTCCAGCTTACCGTCTTTGTCGCCGAGCATCTCCCGCGCGCGCTCCAGCGCCACCCAGCACATGACCTTGCCGTAGGTGTATTGCGACGTTTCCCGCACTTCCCAGATGCCGTTGTCTTCCTCTCGCCAGTAACGCAACACTTCGTCGGTCAACGTTTCGAGCATCTTGCGTTTGTCGGCGTCGAGCTTTCCGCCGGTGTGCCGGAAAAAGAAGAGCGACTGCACGACGTGGCCGTAATTATCGAGCTGGAACTGCTCCTCCGCGGCGTTGCCCATTCGCACCGGCTTTGAGCCGCCATAGCCCGCGAGGTGATCGAGCGTTGCTTCCGGCGGAATCGGCGCGTCGCAGACTGGATACATCACACCGACGGTTGGCGCGTCTTTGTCGCGTTTCTTCTCGCTCCGCTGCATCGACTGTTTCACCGCGAAATCGAGGAATGCCTTCGCTTCGCCGGAATACCCGAGGCCAAAGAGCGTCTGGATGAAAAGCGCGGTGTCGCGCAGCCAGGTGAATCGGTAATCCCAATTCGCATCGCCGCCGATCTGTTCCGGCAACGACGTCGTCGGCGCCGCGACGAAGCCGCCGGTGCGCGCATAGGTAAGTAACTTCAAGGTGACGGCGCTGCGGCGAACCATCTTCTCGTGCGGTCCGCGATAGTAGTTGAAAAGGTTCCACTCGCGCCAAAAAGCGGTCGTGATGCGAAGCCATTCGTCGATCATCTTCTGATCCGGCGCCTGGCGGTCCTCGTTGTAATCCAGGACGAAAAAGACACGCCCTTCGCGCAGGGCGACGAAGTTGCCTAACAAGTCGTCGCCGTTCGGCCGCAGCATCGCGTTGGTAAAAAACGTCGCTTCCTTCGTCTCGTAAGCACCGCTTCCGCTTGGTCGCCACCCCGCGGCTTTGCGCGCGTAGTCGGGACGGGCCCTGACCTGCATTTCCATCTCGATGCCGCTCCCTTCTTCGGCTTCAACCAGGCGGACCAGCCGCGCCGTCGAATGCAGAGAGGTGAAGTCGTAGAACCGCGCGCTGAAATTGCGAGCGACGACGAAAAAATCCGTCACCTTCACCACTCCGCGCTCCGTGATGAAGCGCGTCTCTAAAATCGCGCTGTCGCCGAGATACTGACGCTCCACACGGAATGGCGCTGCGGGATGGAGCGACCAGCTTCCACCTTTCTCTTCATCGAGCAGCGCGCCGAAGAACGACCCTGCATCGAACGCGGGCAGGCAGAGCCAGTCAATCC
>QHBL01000421.1:0-432 GCA_003244125.1 Chthoniobacterales bacterium | reverse complement strand
GCCGACTGCCTGGATCGGCTCGATCTGGCCCGGTTCAGTGACCCACGCGACAATCGCGCCACGCGAGCTTGTATCCTTTTGCCCCGCAGCGACCGGCAAGCGTGATTCGGATTTTCCGCCAGTCAACTTTGCCGTCTCGAGTGAGAGCACAACGAAATCGTGCTGGAGTTTGCGACCGCTGTTCTCACCGGCTTTGACGTTGATGTTCATCCCGAAGCCGAGTCGCGCCACGTGCAGATCGAGCGGCTTGCTCTCGCCTGCTGCGGGCTGGAACGACGCGATGATTCTGTCGTCGCCGGTGAGGGAAAGCTTGAGTGTGCCGGGCGATTCGCTCGCGGCGGAAGGCACGCCGCTGTTCCGCCATTCACGTCCGTCGAGCACGAAGCCGGGCGTATAAACGCTGCTGCTTTTCCAGCGCGCGGAGTATTCATA
>QHBL01000259.1 GCA_003244125.1 Chthoniobacterales bacterium | reverse complement strand
GCAACGCTCTTCATCGCTGCTCTGGCAGCTCTCTGGTCGCTGCGGCGACTGTTGGCATGCCGCAGCAGTGCAAGACGCTAAATTAGTCCCGCTTTATTTTGCGGCGCCGGCACCGTGGAGGTCAGCGCGTGCGTCATAGAAACGTGCTTACAGATGATCGAGTCTCCTCTTGTGACGTTTGCATCTAACCAGGCGCTGTAGTAGCCAACGGCTCAGACGGCGTTGTTCTTTTCATGTCCAAGAGTAGCTAGTATTCTTTCCGGAGCTGCCACTTGCACTCTCCTGAGCCGTGGCTGAACTGAGCTCGTTAGGTGATAACGCGCATGACCGTCTAGTAGCGTATGGGTTTCCGCTTTCGTCGCTCGATCTCAGTTCTGCCGGGCGTCCGTGTCAACATCGGCAAGACAGGCGCGTCAGTGAGCGCAGGTGTACCGGGTGCACGCGTCACGTTCGGCCGCACGGGCACGAGAGCGACAGTCGGTGTCCCCGGCACTGGTGTTAGGTACACCCAGACCCTGCGCCCGAACACGCCGAAGAAGAGCATCCCATCAGCTCTTTGGCTTATTCCGCTTATTAATCCTCGGCGTGCTCACACGACTCTTGCGGCATCGCCCATCTGATTCCACGCAGTTCGTCGCCGTCATTGTAGTATTGGCGGTGATCGGCGTTATCGGCATCGTCGCGGCCCTGCTGCGCAGAGCTCCCGTCGATACCTACCCGGCGGAAACAAATTCGTCCGCTCAGAGTGCGGCTCCGCCGCCGACGGCGGCACAGCCGCAACAGCAACTACCGTCTGAGCGGAAGGCGTCGCTCCAGGCGATTATGCGCGAACCTGCAATCAAGAGACAACAGAAAGCAGAGCTAGAGCGCACAGCCCGGGAGGAGCAGCGTCTAGCGGAGGCGCTCAGCCGCTACAGATGTTACTACGTGCACAACGGCGAGAAGCTTGGTCCGGTCAGTCTCTGGAAGGTGCGAGAGATGATTGAAGCGGATTTGTTTGATCCGGATGTTCAGATAATTCTCGAGGGCAGCGATTACTGGTTTACCTATGCTGAGCAGGAGCTAAGAATCGCGCCACCTGCGGCGGGAGACGCAAGAGCGCTGCACGCTGCAGCGAAGTTACAGTGTGAGTACATTGAGCAGGGCGAGGTTCGCGGCCCGGTGCCATTGCTCGTCATATTTCACAAGATTCGCTTGGGCGAGCTACCAGCAGACGTGCAGGTACGCGCGCAAGGCACTCAGGAGTGGCGGCGCGCGTGTGATGTGTGAGCGCGAGATGCATTCCAACAATCACCTAACCAGACGATGCAGCGAACGCCTGCCCGCTGTTCGCCCACCTGCGCGAAGATAGCCGCCGCGGAAACATCGAAGTAGGATCAGTGAATCCCGCCGCTCGCCTCCGCGTCGGTCGCGCTCTCGCGCGCCATTTCACGGCCGCGCGCCGTTGCCGCTTCGATGGCCGCGGTCATTGCCTCGCGTGTGCGGCGCTCCTGCATGATGCGCAGACCTGCCGCCGTCGTCCCGCCGGGAGTCACTACCATTCGAATCAATTCTTCCGGCGATTTGCCGCTGGTTAACGCAAGCTCGGCCGCGCCCAGGGCGGTTTGCGCCGCCAGTTTCAGCGCAGCATTTGCTTCCATTCCTTGCTCGGCCGCGCCCGCTGCCAGACCCTCGATCATCGCGTAAACGAAGGCCGGCCCGCTTCCCGCCAGCGCCGTGACTGCGTCGATCTGCTCATCGCTCACCTCTACCGCCGTGCCGATCGCGTTGAACATCTCACCAATCATGCGCCGGTCTGCTTCGGTTGCGCGCGCTCCCGCCGCATAACCGGTCGCCGCACGCCCAATCGCACTCGGCGTATTTGTCATCACGCGCATGACTCGCGCCTGCGTCGCCGCTTCCATGCTGGCAATGCGAACGCCGGCCGCAAACGAGACGACCAATCTTCCCGAAAGTCCATCCCCAAGCTCGCGCAGCACTGCCAAAACCATCTGCGGCTTCACTCCGATGAAAATCGTTTTCGCCTTCTCCGCGACCTCTGAGTTCTCTGCGGTGAACTCAATTGCCAGTTCATTCCCCAAACGCCCCCGAATCTCCGCATGCGGCTCGCTCGCGATGATCTCTCCGGGCGCGCACACCTTCTTTAGCAGCAGTCCGCGAATAACCGACCCTGCCAATTTTCCCGCGCCGATGAATCCGAGCGGATGGGCCATCTTATCTTACTAGACAGGATTGACGGGATTAACAGGATTGATTCGCAGCGAACGCAGCAGGACTGTTTGTTGTCGGTAATCCTGTAATCCTTCCAATCCTGTCTAATTCATGATCGCGACGCCTGGAATCGATCTCGCTACCGACATCGCGGAGCTGAAGCGCGAACGCAACGCTGTCATCCTTGCACACAATTATCAGGTGCCGGAAATCCAAGACGTGGCGGATTTCGTCGGCGATTCGCTCGGGCTCAGCTTTGAAGCGGCGAAGACGGATGCCGACGTCATTCTCTTCTGCGGCGTGCACTTCATGGCGGAAACGGCCAAGATCATCAATCCCACCAAGCGCGTCATTCTGCCCGATCTCGACGCTGGCTGCTCGCTCTCTGAATCATGTCCGCCGGAGGCGCTCTCCGCGTTTCTCAAGAAAAACGCGGAGAAGAATTACTACGTCATCGCTTACATCAATTGCAGTGCCGGGGTGAAAGCGCTTAGCGACGTCATTTGCACCAGCGGCAACGCCGACAAAATCGTCCGGGCCGCGCCCAGTGATCGCAACATCCTCTTCGTCCCTGATCAAAACCTCGGTGGGTGGGTCATGGAACGCACCGGGCGCAAAATGGATTTGTGGCGCGGCACCTGTTACGTGCATGCCGAGTTCACCGCCCGCAGCATTGGCAAAATCCGCGGGCAACATCCCGGGGCGCCATTGATCGCGCATCCCGAATGCATCGCTGCCGTGCGCATGCTGGCCGACGAAGTTTGCTCGACCGAAAAGATGGTGACGTTCTGCAAACAATCTCCTGCTCGCACCATCATCGTGGTGACCGAAGCGGGAATGCTTCACCGATTGCAGCGGGAGATTCCTGGAAAGAATTTCATCCCCGGCCCGACGGAGCATTGCGCGTGTGCCGAATGCCGTTTCATGAAAATGAATACTCTGGAAAAGGCGTTCGATGCCCTGCGCGATTTGCGGCCGGAGATCACGCTGCCTGAGCCATTGCGCGCGCGGGCCGAGCTTCCCATCCGCCGAATGCTGGAGCTGTCGAAATAGTGACGAGTGATGAGTGATGAGTGATGAGTGATGAGTGACGAGCTTGTAAAGCGAGTCTTGACTTGTCACTTGTCACTCGTCACTCGTCACTGCTTCCATGCAGCGCATTCTTGTGGCCGTCATCATCCTGCTCGTCGCGGTCCTGCTCGCGCGCGACCCGCACGTGGAAAAGGCGGACCAGTTTTTCCTTGATTGGCTTCTGCGCAACATCGATCCCACTCCAGGCGAGCGCCTGCCGCTGCTCGTCGTCGACATGACGCGGGTTTCTCTGCCGGCGGACAAACCAGAGACCGCGCCAGCAGCCCCGCGCGGTGTGAGCAGCGACATTTCGCCGCTCGAGTTCGCGCTTTTTCTCCAGGGGATCCTCGATTTCAAACCCAGCATCGTCGCCATCGAGCCGCTACTGCGCTGGCGCGAAAGCGATCGCGACCAGGAACAGGTCTTTCTCGATCAAGCCATGCGGATTCCCAAGCTCCTCCTCGCGGCCGAGCTCACCTCCACGCCCGATCCCGACGTAGCTTCCAGCGACATCACCGGTTTCCCGCACGTCACCGGCCGGCGCGGCGACCTGCCCACATTCAGCGGCATCGCGCACCAACCCGACGAAGACCTCCGCCTCATCTCCAGCCTCGCCTACGTTAACCTGCCCGAAGAAGTCTCGAGCGAAACGCACGTGCCGCTTCTCTTCCAGTTTCGCGGCGAAGTCATCCCCGCCTTCGCTTTGCAGGCGTTCCTCACCTGGGCGCGCGTCCCGATGAGCGAAGTCAACATCGTCATCGGCTCGCGTATCGAGTTGCCCCGCGGCCGCACCATTCCCATCGAGCCGGACGGGACGCTCATTGTTAATCCCAACGCAGCCAAGCTCGGGCGACATTTCACCTTGAACGAATTGCTGCTTCTCGCGCAGCAACGCCCGAAAGATTCGCCCCTGGCCACCTTGCCGGACGATCTCGTCCTTGCCCGCACGCCCACCGTGATGAAGCCGGACGATTCCGAAGAGATTCGCGAAGCCCGCGCCGCCGGTGTGCTCGCCGCCGCCATCGCCACTTTGCAATCGAACCGATTCGTGCGGCGCGTCAGCGTTACTTTCGATTGCGTCGTTCTCCTTCTCATCGCATTGATGGCGCTGGTCGCGCTGAGCAAACGACGAATCGACATCATTCTCGGCGCCATTGCCTTCACCGCGGCCTATTGCCTGCTCGCCTTCGGGCTCATCTCGCGTTATGGCATTTTTATTCCCGGCCTCGTGCCCTTGACCGCGGCGTGGTTGCTCACCTTCGTCGCGCTCTCATGGCCGCGGAAAAAGCACGCGGCCGAGCCGGTGGAAATCGCAGCGCCGCCACCGGCGCCATGAGTCCGTTGCAGCACGGCATAGTCGATCTCCATTTCGACCTGCCGATGCATCTTTACGAGCATCGCCATCGCTCTGACGTGTTGCGCACACAATTTCTGCCCGAGCTTGAGGCCGGCGGCATCGGTGTTGTGGTGGCGTCAGTTTTCCTGGAGGCGCGGCGTTTGCCCGACGAGGCGCTGCGCGTTGCGCTCGATCAAATCGCGCGCCTTTATCACGAGGTCGAGCGATGCGATCGCTTCGCCATTTGCAGAAGTTATCCTGAAATCGAGCGCGCGCGGGCCGCCGGCAGAATCGCGCTCGTCATTGGCCTCGAAGGTGCAGAGCCGCTCGGAAGCGACCCTGACCTGCTCCGCGTTTTCTACGAACTCGGCCTCCGTGTTCTCGGTCTTACCCATGCCAGGCGCAACGCCGCGGCCACCGGCGCCGTTTTCGCGCGGAGCGGTTCACCACCTGACGGCTTGAGTGATTTCGGCCGCGATCTGGTGCACGAATGTGAGCGGCTTGGCATTCTCCTCGACTTGTCGCACATCAATCCCGCCGGCTTCGACGAAATCCTCGAGCTGACCTCACAACCGCCGGTGGTCTCGCACGGCAACGCGCGACGCTTCTATGACATCGAGCGCAACCTGAGCGATGAACAAATCACGAGTATCGCCCAACGCGGTGGAGTCATCGGCATTAACTCAGTCGTCGTTAGCTCACGCAAAGACGAAGCCACGATCGACCGCTACATCGACCACATCGAACATGTCGCCAGCCTGGCCGGGATCGACAGCGTCGCCATCGGCTTTGACTTCTTCGAGTTCGTCTACCGCGGCTGGTCGGCAGCGGAGCGTTCGGACTTTCATCGCAAATTCTCCAGCGTTCATTTCATTCCCGATCTCGCCAATCACGCCCACGTCCCCAATCTCACGCAGAGACTGATCGAGCGCGGATTTTCAGACGCGCAGATCGAGAAGATTTATTCGGGCAACGCGCTCCGGATTTTGGGGCATCTTTTGTCAGCCGGAGCGAAGTCGGGATGACAATCAGACGATTGGTAGAGTCTCGAACTTCTTCCCCAGCACGAGCTCACTCGGGGCGCGCAGCCATTTCTCCAGCACGCTGGCGTAAACGCTGCGGAAATCGACACTGAATTTCAAGTCGCCGTTGTCGAGCTCGCTCAAGCTTGGATGTTTGCCAAAGACTCCGGCTTTCGCGCGGCCGCCAATGAGAAACATCGGCGCCGCCGCTCCGTGATCAGTTCCGCTGTTCGCATTTTCCGCGACACGCCGGCCAAACTCACTAAACGTCATCAACAGCACGCGCTCGAAATTTCCCTGCTGTTTGAGGTCGGCGACAAAAGCGCGGATGGCATCATCGAGCACGCCCATGAGCCGCTCGTGCGAATTGATCTGCCCGGCGTGCGTGTCGAATCCGCCGAGGCTCGCGTAGTAAACGCGTGTCGCCAAACCGCCGCCGATCATGCGCGCGATGAGGCTCAGACTCGCGCCGAGTTGCGTCGGCGGATATGGAGTGTTCGTCTGATATTTG
>QHBL01000296.1:2369-3823 GCA_003244125.1 Chthoniobacterales bacterium | reverse complement strand
GTTCCCGAGTTCTTCGATCTCCTGCGCGAATACAACGTCGCCTTCGTCTTCGCCGACACCGCCGGCAAATGGCCATACGCCGAAGACCTCACGAGCGGTTTCGTTTACTGCCGTTTGCACGGCGACACCCAGCTCTACGCCAGCGGCTACAGTGCGAGTGCGCTCGATTGGTGGGCGGCGCGCCTGAAGCTTTGGCGCGCAGGCAAACAGCCGAAGGATGCGAAACTCGTTAGCTCACCCGCACCAGCCGGAGAGCGTGATCTCTTGGTTTACTTCGACAACGACGCCAAGGTTCACGCGCCTTTGATGCGCGGGCGCTCACACAACGCCTCCTTGTCGTTCCGAGCGGAGCCGACGCGTCCACTTTCGCCGCGTTGTCACCGCGCGCGACGCGGATATCGTAGTTAGTGCAGCCTCGTTGGATTTTAGCGCGTGACGATTCGCTCAATGGCGACGGCATTTCGTGGCCGGACCTCTGCGGTTCGGAATGCATCACGCGATTGCTGCGGCGGAAAAGTTTTTCATGCGTGGATGATGTCCGCGCCTTCCTGAATCCGCGGCTGGCGTCGCTTGGCGATCCGTTTCAGCTCGCGAGCATGGGAGAAACGGTCGAGCGGATCCTCCACGCTATCGATCGGAAGGAGCGCGTGGTGCTCTTCGGTGACTACGACGTCGATGGCGTTACCTCGCTCGCACTGTTGTGGCAAACGCTGCGAGCTTACGGGTGCGAAGCGGCGTTGTTTCTGCCCCATCGCATCGATGAAGGCTATGGATTGAGCGCGGACGGTGTCGCGCGGTGTTTGAAACAACATCAACCGCAGTTGCTGATTGCGATCGACTGCGGAACGACTTCGCTTCGGGAAATCGCGTCGCTCCGCCAGCAAAGCGTCGATGTTATTGTCCTCGATCATCACGAGCCTTCGCGCAGCTCCGGCTCCGGAGGCGAGCCGAAGGATGAGTTGCCGGATTGTTTGCTCGTTAATCCCAAGGCGTCTGCGTCGTCATTAACTTACCTGTGCAGCGCGGGGATCACCTTCAAACTGTGTCACGCGCTGCTCAAGGCGCGTCGCATCGATTTTGACCTGAAAGCGGCGCTCGATCTCGTCGCGCTCGGCACGGTGGCGGACATCGTGCCATTGCGCGGAGACAATCGCGTTTTCGTCAAGAGCGGCTCGAATGTGCTGGCGCAATCACGACGCCTGGGAGTGGTGAAGCTGATGGAGGCNNCTGAGGCTGCGGGCGTGAAGCCGCCGATCATGCCGGAGGACATCGGCTTTCGATTGGGGCCGCGCTTGAACGCCGCCGGCCGGCTCGACACAGCGGAGAAAGCATTGCGCCTGCTGCTGACTGAGAACGCGATCGAAGCGGAGCAGCTCGCGCGCGAGCTCGACGCGCAGAATCGCGAGCGGCAGGAAGTAGAGAAGAAGATTCTGGCGGAGGCGGAAGAAACGCCC
>QHBL01000296.1:0-2328 GCA_003244125.1 Chthoniobacterales bacterium | reverse complement strand
GCTCGGAATTGTTGCGTCGCGCGTTTCGAAAAAATATCACCGGCCGGCGATCATTATCGGGTTCGATGAAACTGGGGCAGGGAAGGGAAGCGGGCGCAGCATCGAAGGGTGTTCGCTGGTCGCAGCGCTGCGCGAGTGCGGCACGGTGCTGGAAAAATTTGGTGGTCACGAAATGGCCGCGGGCCTCGCGTTGCGCGAGGAGAAGATGCCGGAGTTCCGCGAGCGCTTTGTTGCCGCCGCGCGCGCGCAATTATCTGAAGACGCCCTCATGCCGCGGCTGCATCTCGATGCGGAACTCACGTTGCGCGACGTGAGCTTCGATCTGCTGCACTGGCATGAGATGTTGCAGCCGTTCGGCAATGGAAACCCGCAGCCAGTTTTCGTTTCATGCGCGGTCGAGCCGGGCTCGCCGCCGCGCCTCTGTGGGGAGCGGCATCTTGCGCTGAAGTTGAAGCAAAACAACTGGCATCAGCGCGCGATCTTTTTCGATTCCGCGGCTGAGCCGCTGCCGGAGCCGCCGTGGGATGTGGCCTTTCGCGTTCGCTCGGATGTTTACGAAGGCGAGACGCGCATTCAGTTGCAGGTGCAGGCGCTGCGGAGCGTGGCGCCGCTGGATTGATGGAACTGGCGACGCCGCTGGAGGAGTTGAGCTGGATCCCGCGACCGCGCGTGACAGCGTTGCGGCGGTTGCACATCGCGACCGTTGGAGATTTGCTCACGCATTATCCGCGGCGGCATGAAGACCGCCGTGAGTTCAGCGGTTTTCCGCGCGAAGAAGCGGCGGAGGCGGTTTGTCTCTGCGGCGAAGTGACGAAGACGCGAATGATGCGTTTCGGCGGGCGCAAAATTTTCGAAGCGGTGCTCGAAGAAGAGAGTGCGCATGCGCTAAGCCAGCCGCTCACGTGTCGCTGGTTCAACCTGCATTACGTGCAGAAGATGATCGCGACGGGACAACGTGTGGTCGTTTTCGGGAAAGTGAAACGCAAAGGCGTGCGGCTGGTCATCGATCATCCGGAGTTCGAAATCATCGAGAACGATGAAGACCTGCTGATTCATTTCCGGCGAATCACACCGGTCTATCCCGCGACCGAAGGCGTGTCGCAGCGGGTGTTGCGCTCGTTGATTTACCGGCTGCTGGAAGAAACGGACGCCACCGGTGCTGATGTTCCGCTGCCGGGGAGTTTGTCGAACGCTGAGCACGAGGAGGCGCTGCGCGAGATTCATTTTCCCGAAAGCGAAGAGCAGTTGTCGCTCGTGCGCGAACATCTGGTGCTCGGCGAGTTTTTCCGGATGCAAATGCAGGTGGCGTGGCAACACGCGCATAATGCATTGCGGCGCGGTCAACGGCACGCGGTGCGCGGCTTGTTGCTGGAAAGTTTTCTCGTCTCGCTGCCGTTTCAGCTCACCACGGCGCAGCGCAGGGTGCTGAGTGAAATACGGTGCGATCTCGAGCGCGGCGCGCCGATGAATCGATTGCTGCAAGGCGATGTCGGCTCTGGAAAAACCGTGATCGCGATTGCCGCGATGCTGCTCGTCCTCGAAAGCGGGTCGCAAGCAGCGTTGATGGCGCCCACGCAAATCCTGGCGGAGCAACATTACGCACTGCTGTGTCGCTGGCTCGAGCCGCTGGGTGTGCGCATCGCGTTGCGCACCGGCGGGCGGCAGGAGGAGAATGCGCCGCTGCCGCTCTTCGCCCGCGCAGCGGTTATAGTTCCGGGTAGCGCACGCGTTCCGCGTGCTGGCGATGGCGTCACGCCATCGCGGACTTTTGCTGAAGAGGATCAAACTTTTTGCGCGCGCTATTCCTCAAGACGGCTTCCGCATTTCGAAAAAGCCTGGGCGATTTATGCGGTGACGATCGGCACAATGTCGCGCAGGTGTTTATCACCCGAAGGGCGCACGATTGTCTTGAACGCGCTGCGTCATTTCCATGGCACCCGCTACGAGCTCTTTGCCGCATGCGTGATGCCCGACCATGTGCACTGTCTCATTCAGCCGTGGCCGAAGGATCGTGCCGATGAAGATGATGAGAACATTTTGTTCTGGCCGTTAGCGGAACTACTGCATTCGATCAAGTCGTTTTCAGCGCATCGAATCAACAAGGCTGAAGGAAAGGAAGGGGCGGTGTGGGAGAAAGAACGGTTTGATCGCTACGTCCGCTCGGATCGCGATCTCGCGGAGAAGTTTCAATATATTCTGCGCAATCCGTGGGACGCGGGAGTGGCGAGGCAGAATGAGCATTACTCGTGGGTTTGGACGCAGGAAGATGAGGCGATGATCAAGAAAAGTCCGTGGCGGCGGGACGCCGCGACCAGCACGCGGGACGCG
>QHBL01000154.1 GCA_003244125.1 Chthoniobacterales bacterium | reverse complement strand
AGCGATTCGCGAGGTATAGAGGGCATAGATTCCGCTTCTAGTTGAGAAAGGGTGGTTGGGAGCGGAAAACGGTGGGAAAGGCCTTGCAAGACCAGAGGAGAAATCGGAGAATTCGTTCCCTCGAAATGCCTATACAGCCTGAGCCAACAATTACGCCAGCGATCATCCTTTCGGAAGTGTCGTTGGTCGCCCAAGGCGGTAAGCGTTCGCTAATAAATATTTTCGACCAATTCGCATTTCCGCAATTCCCTGCGACCGTGGGCCGATTTTTCGCAACGGGATGGATCGCGAACTTAGCCGGCACGGTCTCAGAGCTTGAATTGACCTGCCGCATCGAAATGAAGGGCTCTGCACATGTGATTTTCAGTTCCGCAACAAAACTTCAGTTCAGTGAGGAACAGAAACTCGATGGAAGTACAGTAATGGGACTGAGCGTCCCGGTTGGAAACATTACATTCCAGAACCCAGGAATTTATACTATAGTATTCCTATTGAATGGTGAAAAAGTTGGGGAGCGCGATTTCAGTGTTCTCCTAGTCTCAAAATAGAAGAAAGGGAGGTATGAACGCGAATGCAGTAATCACGGTTGAATGTGGGCAATCCGCGCTTGTGGATGTTTGGACGGTTGGCGAGGTAACCCGAGCCTATAACTTTTCAACATCGGAGCACTACGTCGACGCCGAAGGCATCAGCTCCTTCGGCGGGGNNATTGGGGCGCCTTAACGACCTCGTTGCTCGTGCGGAAAAAGCCTATGCGGCGGGAGAAGCTCTCGAGTCGCTTGATTGAAAACCCTGTACTCGCCTGAATTTAAGGCGATGTATGACGCTCTCACCGACGACGTGAAGACGCTCTTTCGCCTAGCCGACGCAAATGTCAAAGCGCGCGGCTTAGACGGCCTGGAGCAGCAGGGCTGGGCATACTTTGCCGATCTGGATGATGATGATGTGGCCATGGGAAGTCTTAGAGAAACGGACAATGTCTTTTATTGGATGCTGGTCGCATCGCGTGGGACGTCGCCGACGATTCTTTGAATCCATCGCGGAAGTAGAATACCTGGCGTCGATCCGACGCAGCAGAAATGGCGTTAGCCTCAACTTTGACACACGCGCGAATTTTTGAGAATCGGAAGCACACGAGACGATTTGTCTGTGAAGCGTCTCACATCTTCTCAAGAAGACGTTTCCAAGCTTGCCGGTGACTGGGCTGAGTATTCCAACTGTCGAGGTGCTCACCAACCTTCTTTAGAAATAGAGTACGCATCGCCTCACCCCCGAGCGCAAGAATCGGCCGAGCTAACTCAAAAAAATCGATGACATAGATGTTCTGACCGCCAGTGAATGCCGCCGCGATGCGACCTTCGACCTGCTCGGCTTCCTCTGCATTGACCTGAGGGGCAGTGAAAAAAACATCGCGGATCCGGCGGTTCCGACTCTTCGCGATGGTCGCTTCAAGATCGGATAGCCGAAGTATTCTGTCTTTTACTTCCACAGCTATCGCCACATCGCCGCCTTTGCTTACACACTCTAGGTCTGCGGCTTGCCCGGTAGCTTGATCGCTTGCGTTGATACGGGCACGATTCACTTGGGCGAAGAGTCCGAAGTGGACGCCGATCACGTCGAATAATGCTCCGGCGAGCGCTAATGCGCGATCACCTCCAGACTTTTCGCTGAGGAACGTCTCAGCTAATTCCAGTGTCGCTGCCAGACTGGTCCTTGGCGGAACTGGATACGCAAAGCGAAGCGAGCGTTGCCGCTGATGGATTTCCAACAGCACTTGATCAAAGACCTGGCCTGTGAAGCCGGTGTCATTACGCTGTTGCACCTGCTCCAATACGTCTATGAGCGTGTTCCACCCCGCGAGGTCCCGCTTACTTTTGTCGTCGCGGAGCATCCTAGGAATTCGCATCGCATTCCCTACGTATGGATCGGTTGAAGTGCCGAGCACACTTTCTTGTTGCTGGTTGAACGGTGCTACGATCTTTGATCCCAAGCTGCGAGCATCCCAAGTGGTCGTATCCGCTTCTGATTTGCCACGTTGAAGTGCCAACACGTCCAGTTCGGAATTCGTTAGCTTTCCGAGTACCTGGATCGGCAAGCAAAATCGATACGCCACTTGAGGATGATTGATCGATTTGCTAATTGCGTTAGCGAGACGTTTGTCACGAACAAACCGCAGCTTCCGTTGCTGCTCCGCCTGTGAAGTAACAGAAGTCCAATGCTCCTTTAGTAGCTCCGCAGCACGCTCGTGATTGACACGATCGTCGCGCTTAGCGGGTGCCATTGTTACTCTTGCGCTTACGCCTAGGTTTCGGCTCCAATAATCTGGGCGCGGCTTCAGTGCTTTCCGTTAGTGAAAGCTGTGTCGGTGGTTGGAAATTCATCCAAACGGACTCCACTCGATCTGTCTTCGCCGAATTACACAGACGAGAGGGAGAATCCACTCGGACCCAATCTTTAAATAGCTTTTCCATCAAAGGGCAGCGATAACTTGAGAGCGCAACTGCCCCTTCAACGTCGCGAAGCACGGCGGCTAATTCTTCGTGCTCGCTATCGCTCATCTCAAATCCGTAAGCGTTCACGTCGCCCCGCGCTTGGTGTGGATAAGGGGGGTCGCAGTAGAAGAGTGTATCTGGTGAATCGTATCGACGGATCGCTTCCACGGCGGGAACATTCTCTATTTGGACTCGCTGCAATCGCTGTACGATCTGCGCTAACCCCTCAACGCTTCCGAGCCAGCGTGAAACTGCTCCGGCCATTCCTGCGCGCGAGGTAAGCACGCAATGCGCCCACCGACCTTCACTACTAGTCTGCGCCAAACCTGTTCGCGTTTGCCGCGCGCGAACAAAAAACCGTCGGGCGCGCTCCAAAGACGAGAGACCTGGCTCCGAGATGTTAGCCTTGACTAATTCCTCTCGCGAGAACGGAGTTAAACTAATTTGCCGGATCAGCTCGTCCGCATGGTCGCGCAGGCATGCAAAAAAGTTTGCAACCTCAGAATCCAGATCATTGTACGTTTCAACTGGAGCTGGCGCGCGATTTATCAGGACGGCGGCGGATCCACCAAACGGCTCGCAATAGTGGCGATACGTCGTCGGCAGGAGAGGCAGAAGAAAGTCAAGG